>JAAUSQ010000063.1 GCA_012033195.1 Chloroflexaceae bacterium | reverse complement strand
CGTGGGCGGGTGCGTGTTATCCGCGACCCACGCAACGCACAGATCGAGCCGGGTGAGATCCTGGTTGCGGAACGCACCGACCCCGGCTGGATTATGCTGTTTCCGGCGGCGGCGGGCCTGCTAGTCGAACGGGGCAGCCTGCTGTCACACTCGGCGATTGTCTCGCGTGAAATGGGCATCCCCTCGATTGTGGGGCTGGACGGTGCAACAAGCTGGCTCCAGACTGGCGACCTGGTTGAGATGGATGGCAGCCGGGGCAGCGTGCGCCGCCTCAGTACAGAAGAGGTGGCGATTGGCGCACATCAGGCAGACGGCGCGGGGCGATAGGGGCGGTACCTGGCGGATAACAACACATCCCCCCCTCACCCGCGACCCCTCTCCCACGGAAGGGGCGAAGGGCGCAGTCCGTGCCGTGCCCCTCGTCTCGCGACCCTTGCCCATCGTTGGCACTTCTGCGGCTGGCTTCCGTACAGTGTTGTACAGTACATTTTTCCAGCGATTGACAGTTCTGGTGCTGGTCTGGACAGTGCGTTGTGGGCTACGCTTATGACAGAACCATTACACAAGCGTGACAATGCTGAAAGGAACCCCCAATGTATTGTGAAGTAGCCAACCGCACCACCTTTGATCATATTCGGTATGCCCAGTGCTGGGAGGACGCCGACATTCTGCTGGACGCGCTCGACATCCAACCCGGCGATACCTGCCTTTCGATTGCATCGGCGGGCGATAATACCATGGCCCTGCTCAGTAAGTCACCGGGGCGGGTGGTCGCCATCGACCTCAGCGCGGCACAACTGGCCTGCCTCGAACTGCGTGCCGCCGCCTACCGTGCGCTGCGCCACAATGAACTGCTCGAACTGCTTGGCTCCACGCCAAGCACGCAGCGGCCAGACCTGTACCGCCGCTGTCTGCCCTACCTTGGCCCGACGGCGCGGCTTTTCTGGGAGCAGCACCCCCACCTGATCAAGCAGGGCATCGGCAGTGCAGGCCGCTTCGAGCGCTATCTGGCGCTCTTCCGGCGGTTGGTACTGCCACTGACCCACACACCCGGCACGCTGCACCGCCTGCTCGAACAGCGCACCAGCGCAGAACGCGATGCCTTTTATACACGCCACTGGGACACGGCCCGCTGGCGCACGCTGCTGCGGCTGTTCACCTCGCGGCAGGTGCTTGGCGCACTGGGGCGCGACCCGGCCTTTTTTGCCTATGCCAGCGGCGAAGTGGGCGATCATCTGATGGAACGGCTGCGCTATGCCCTGACGGTGCAGAACCCGGCAGAGAACCCGTACCTGCAATGGATTGTGACCGGACGACACACCACGGCACTGCCCTACGCGCTGCGCCCGGAGAACTTCGAGGCCATCCGCGACAACCTGCACCGCCTGGAATGGCACCGCGTCTCGCTCGAAGAATATCTGAGCACCACCGTGAGCAACAGCGTGCAGCGCTTCAATCTTAGCAACGTCTTTGAGTATATGGCCCGCGACACCGCCCAGCATCTGCTGCAAAAGCTGGCGACCGTCGCCCAACCCGGCGCACGGCTGGCCTACTGGAATATGCTGGTGCCCCGCACAGGCCTCGGTGTGGCAGTGCAGCGCGGCACCGAACTGCGCCGCGTGCGGTCGTTGCCCGGACTGAGCGCACGCTTGCACGCTGCCGACAAAGTCTTTTTTTATAGCCGCTTTATTGTTGAAGAAGTGACCGCCGCCATCATCCCGCAGTACATCGACGCCTGCACGGAGGTGCTGATATGATGCTAACCGTTACTGGCATGCTGATGGTACCAACGGCACTGTTCTTGCTCATAGTAGGGTTGCGCTACTATCAACGCCAGTACCGTCCGCACCCCGAAATTGTACGCAAGCTGTTGCACATTGGGATGGGGTTGGTGTGTCTCCCGTTCCCCTGGCTCTTCGATGGCCTGTGGCCTGTGCTGATACTGGGGAGTATGGCACTCGGTGCGCTGCTCCTGCTGCGCCATTCGCACCTACGTGAGACGTTCGGCTGTACGATCCACCAGGTGAAACGCCACTCATACGGCGACCTGTACTTCCCGCTTGGTGTAGCACTGGCCTACCTGCTCGCCCAGGATAACGCACTGCTGTATAGCGTGCCGTTGCTGCTGCTGACCTTTGCCGACCCGACTGCGGCACTCGTCGGCACGTTCTGGGGGCGGCGGCGTTACCGCACGATTGAAGGCACCAAAACACTGGAAGGCTCGGCGGCATTCTTCGGGGTAGCCTTTGTCCTCACCCTCACGGCACTGCTGCTTGCTGGCACCTTCGCCCCGGTCTCGGCGGTGCTGGTCGCCGGTCTGCTGGCCCTGATCGCCACCGCTATCGAGGGTATATCGTGGCGCGGCATCGACAACCTGCTGGTGCCGGCGGTGAGCGGCGAACTACTGCTCGGACTGCTGCACGTCGGGCCGGTGGTGCAGGCGGGGCTGCTGCTCCTCATACTATCGGTAGCTTTAATTGGCGCTGCAATCTGGTTTATTAGACGAGTACACCTGTCGGTCATCAGTTATTAACATATGTGCATCCAGAAGCACAGCATAGATACAAGGGGGGCAACGGATATGTATTACCCGGATACGCACGAAGACCTGCTGACATTCTGTACCGTTACTGGCTTTCCCACGCTCGATCCGCAGATGGTGCGGCTACAACAACCAGATGCCTCGGTGCTGCTGCGCGACAACATCGGCGCAATGATGGCACGCTGCTCGCTGTGGTGGCGTGCCACCCCGCCCCACCATATCGAACGGGTGGGGGTGATCGGGCATTATGCCGTGCGCGATGCCGAAGCCGCTACCGCCCTGCTCACCTTCGCCTGCGAATATCTGGCCGAGCAGGGCTGCACGCTGGCAATCGGGCCGATGGACGGCACGACCTGGCAGCGCTACCGCCTTGTCACCGAGCAGGGCAGCGAGCCGCCCTTCTTCCTGGAGCCAGACACCCCGCTTGAATGGGTCAATCACTTTGCGGCGGTGGGCTTTAATGAGATTGCCTGCTACACTTCAGCGCTCAACCCCGACCTTGCCACCACCACCCGGCAGGTACGCGGCTGGCGGGTTATGGATCGGCTGGCGCGACACGGCATCAATCTACGGGCGATCACCGCCGATATGCTGGCCTCGGACGAGTGCTACCGCCTGATGCTGCAACGCATCTACGCGGTAGCCTTGCAGAGCTTCCAGCGTAATCCCTTTTTTACGCCTATCAGCCTGGATGCGTTTGTAGCGCAATACCTGCCGCTGCGTCCCTATCTGCACCCCGGCCTGATCTGGACTGCCGAGCATATGGGGCGCGTGATTGGCTTCTGTTTTGCGCTGCCCGATGTGTTGCAGGCCCAACGCGGACGCCCCATTGATACTGTGATTATCAAAACGGTGGCAGTATTGCCCGAATACGAGGGGCAGGGCATCGGTGTGTTGCTGACCGACCTGTGCCAGCAAACGGCAATTGGGCTGGGTTATCAGCGCGCCATCCACGCCCTGATGCACGAGTCGAACAGTTCGCAGAATATCAGCACGCGCACCGGCAGCACGATACGGCGCTACGCCCTGTTTGGCAAGGCGCTGTGAGCGCAAAGTAAGCGCAAAACGTAAAGCGCAAAGTGCTAAACTTATCAGCAAGGGCGTTATACTACAAGACACCAGAAGCATCGAAGCAGGCTTTTACTAATCGGCATGTTGAAGAGTTGCGAGGACATCTGTGGTAGATACCTCTATTAGGCTGGCTATGATTGTCGGTTTTATCATCGGGGTGAACGGAAGTGCGATTGCTGGTTATATGATGGCGGAGTTATTTGGGCGTGGGCCAACCGGAAGCGTGGTGGGTAAGTTCGTTACACTCGGTTTGTTTTTCATCCTTGGGCCGATTGCTGGATTCTTAAGTGCCTATGTTGTGGCAATCCCGCTCGGTTTTGTATACTCATTCGATTTTACGACGAGGGCGGGAACCTACGGCGTATTAGGCGGTTTAGCGGGCTGGCTGCTTGGCGCAAGCATCACGATTGTCAGAGGCTTTCTACACAGCTAGCGCGAGCCGTAATTATGCGTGCCCCCGCGCCCCGTCAGTGGGAGCGGAGGCAGGGGGTGAGAGGAGTCATTCATGAACATTGCCACCATTCTCCAGGCGCAAGCGCTGGCCCGTCCGCAACAACCCGCCCTCATCGACGGACGCCGCAGCCTGACGTATGCCGAGCTTGAGCAGGCTACCGCTGCCGTCGCCGCCCAGATGCAGGCGTCAGGGCTGTGCTCTGGCGAGCGGGTGCTGGTGTTTGTGCCCATGTCCGCCGACCTCTATATCATCCTCGGTGCCATCTTCCGGCTCGGACTGGTGGCCGTCTTCCTCGACCCATCGGCGGGCCGCGCCCATATCGAGCGCTGCTGCACGATGCTGCCGCCGCGTGCTTTTGTGGGCACTACACAGGCGCACCTGCTGCGGTTCGTGGTGCCCGCCCTGCGGCGCATCCCGCTGGCGTTCAGCGTGGGCCGCCTGCCCATTCTGGGCGCACACACAATCACATACACCCCGCGCCCCTTGCCTGGAAGCGGGAGTGCGGGCGATCACTCCCGCCCCACTGCGCCCGCCCTGATCACCTTTACCAGTGGCAGCACCGGCCAACCCAAGGCCGTTGCACGCAGCCATGCCTTCCTCATTGAGCAGCACCGCGTACTGGCAAAGCATCTGGCACTGCGCCCCGGTGCAATCGACCTGGCAACCCTGCCGATCTTTGTGCTGGCGAATCTTGCGTCGGGACTGACCACCCTGATACCAGCAACCAACCTGCAAAAGCCGGGAGCCGCCGACCCTGTGCCCATCGTGCAGCAGGTGCAGCAGTACCGCGCCACCAGTCTGGCGGCCTCGCCTGCGCTTCTCGCACGGGTGGCGGCCTACTGCCAGCAGCAGCACCTGACACTGCCGACGCTGCACAAGGTCTTCACAGGTGGTGCGCCTGTCTTCCCGGCCCTGCTCCAGCAGGTGCAGCAGATAGCCCCCCACGCCGAGGTAGTAGCAGTGTATGGCTCCACCGAAGCCGAACCAATTGCCCATATCAGCTACCCGCAGATGGGGGCCGACGATATGGCCCGAATGCAGCAGGGCGCGGGGTTACTGGCTGGCCCGCCCGTCGAAGACATCGCGCTGCGTATTATGCCCGACCAGTGGGGCACACCGCTTGCCCCACTGCGTGCTGCCGCATTTCAGGCGCAGTGCTTGCCCGCAGGCGCGGCAGGCGAAATTGTGGTGAGTGGAGCGCATGTGCTGCGGGGGTATATCGATGGGCGCGGCGACCAGGAAACCAAGTTTCAGGTAGTGGAGGCCAATGGCACGCTTACCACGTGGCACCGTACTGGCGATGCGGGCTACCTCGATGCGGCGGGGCGGCTGTGGCTACTGGGGCGTTGTGCGGCGCGGCTTCCGCAGGCGGACGGTGTGCTGTATCCCTTCACGGTTGAGTGTGCGCTCTCGTTTGATGCTCAGGTGCGGCGCTCTGCTGTGGTAACCAACGCGGGGCGGCGCGTGCTACTGGTGGAACTGACAAACACACACCCGCTGAGCATCGCCTTGATCCAAGAGGTGTGTGCGTGGGCAAGCATTGATGAGGTGCGCGGCTATCGGGAGCTACCGGTGGACAAACGCCACAACGCCAAGATCGACTACACGGCCCTGCACGCTTTGCTAAAGCAGCGCCCCCGCTGGCAGATGACGCTGCGGTTGCAGCCTGCTAACTAACCGGACGGTGTTCGCTGGAAGGCGGCGGGGTGGCCTGGTGGGTGCGGGCATGCAACCGGAAGAGGAGCCGTAGCGCGTGGTACACAACACGCCGTGCGATGCGGGCAAGGCCTGAAAACAGAGGAATACGGGAGTGTGAGAGATAGCGCAACAGAGAGCGACCCTGTACCCGCAACCAGCGCAGGTTACGGTTGCGCGGCCCGATCATTGCGCTTCCTAGTATCAGAAAGGGCAAGCCGGGAAAGATGGGCAACAATGCACCGAGTATACCAATCCCAAAAAGCAACCAGCCTGTCATCATACGCATCCTAGAAGGAGCCGTTTGAATAACAACCTCAAGCAAGCTCATAGATTGACCAAAGATGTTGAGAAGGTGCATAGTCGGTATAACGAAGTGTTATGATAGTGTCATTATGGTACTGCCGACTGTCGTTGCGACTTCTGGCGATGCGCTAAAGCATTGGTATGCTTTGCAGCATACGCAAGCCTTATCCTGAGATCATTATAGCAAGAACCGTGCAAAAGGGCACTGTTTTGCGGTCGAGATATGGTAGAGAATACAAGCATTTAAGCAGAAGATCTATACTCTTATTGTCAATCCGCCGGGAAGATATCGATATCCGATGCATATGTTTGGCAGTGCTGCTACGTGAGTAGTTGCATAGAAATGAGGAATAGGCATGAAACCAGTGCTTCAATCACCGGGCGCGGTACGCTCCTACCAGACCGATGACCACACCCTGATGCTGCACGGTGCAACGGCGCGTGTTGCGGTCAGCATCCTGGAAGCCGGAATGCTGCGGGTACGGCTTGCCCCCACCGGCACCTTTGCGCCGCGCCGTTCGTGGGCCGTCACGCCACCTGACACCGACTTTGCGCCCGTGGCGTTTGTGGTCCACGAAACAAGCAGCCACATTCTAGCCCAGACCGATCTGGTTTCGGTGCAGGTCGAACGCGATACCTGCCGGGTAGCATTTGCTGATAAAGCTGGTCACTCGTTCTGTACCGACTGGTCGGCTATGTATGCCAGCACCCCCGCCGACGAAGCCTCTGCGTACACTGGCCCGCTGCCCTCCGACCCGGCAACCACGCTGCTCTGCATCAAGCAACTCGACCCCAACGAGCATATCCTCGGCATGGGGCAGCGCACCGATAAGCTCATCAAGCGCTACCGCCAGTATACCAACTGGACAACCGACCCCGCCGACGATCACAACCTGGCGATGGATATGCTGTATATGGCGGTGCCTGTAATGATCAGTGTGCAACCGGGCCTGTGTTACGGGTTCTATCTCAACAATACTTTTCGGAGCCGCTTCCGCATCAGCCTCGATGAAGACCCGGCGGGGAGCCTGGAGACATGGCGCATCGAAGCCGATGGTGGCGAACTCGATTATTATATTGTGTATGGCAGCGCACCCGCCGAAGTCGTCGCGGGTCTGGGGCGCTTGCTGGGCACAACACCGCTGCCGCCGCGCTGGGCACTCGGCTATCATCAGTCGCGCTATAGCTACGGCTACGAGGCACTGGTCCGCGAGATTGCCACCCAATTCCGCGAGCGCCGCATTCCGTGCGATGTTATCCACCTCGACATTGACTATATGGACGAGTACCGGGTGTTTACGTGGGATGCCGAGCGCTTCCCCGATCCGAAGGGCTTGATTGCTGATTTGCGCGAGCAACACCTGCGCGTTGTCACGATTATCGATCCTGGCGTGCAGGCCAATCATAGTTACAGCGTCTACCGGGAGGGGTTGGAACAGGGCATGTTTATTCGTACTCCCGCCGGCGATTTATTCGAGGGCTATGTGTGGCCCGGTTTGTCGGTCTTTCCCGACTTCAGCCGCGTTGCCGTGCGTACGTGGTGGGGCGCGATGGTTGCCCAGTGGCTCAACGACTACGGCATCAGTGGCATCTGGAACGATATGAATGAACCTGCCATCTTTTTGCGGCCCGATGTGCAAGGCCCCGCCGATGTAGGCACAATTGCGTCCGACGCTGTGCAGGGAGCTACAGATGAAGCAACCACCCATGCCGAACTGCACAACCTCTACGGGCAGGGCATGGCGCAGGCCACCCACGAAGGGCTACGGCAGGCCTCCCCTGATCAGCGGCCCTTCGTAGTTGGGCGCTCCGGGTTTGCAGGTATTCAGCGCTGGACCGCCGCCTGGATGGGCGATAATACCTCGTGGTGGGAGCATATCGAGATGATGCTGCCGCAGCTTATGAATATGGGTATGTCGGGCGTGCCATTCGCCGGGGTTGATATTGGCGGCTTCTTTATGCAGACCTCCGCCGAGTTGCTAGCGCGTTGGTATCAGGCGGGTATCCTGCAACCATTCTGCCGCAATCACGATGTCAAGGGGATGATACCGCAGGAGCCGTGGGTCTTTGGGCCAGAGATTGAGGCAATCTGCCGCGACTATCTGAACCTGCGCTATCGGCTGATGCCTTATCTGTATACGCTGTTCTGGGAGACTTCGCGCACCGGTGCGCCCCTGCTGCGCCCGCTGCTCTATCACTTCCCCGCCGATCTGCACGGCTACCCGATCCACGACCAGACTATGCTGGGGCCGTGGTTGCTGGCGGCTCCAGTCTACCGTCCCGGCCAGGTTAAGCGGATGGTGTACCTGCCCGCCGGCACATGGTACGACTGGTGGACAGACGAGGTTCTTGAGGGGCCAACGCACCTGCTAGCAGATGCCCCCCTCGAACGGATGCCGCTGTATGTGCGGGCCGGGGCAATCCTTCCGAGTGGGCCAGCGATGCAATACACCGATGAGAAGCCGCTTAACCCGCTCACGCTGGACATCTACCCTGGCATGGGCATCTTCACGCTCTACGAAGATGATGGTATCAGCTTTGCATATCAGCAGGGCGATTATTGCACTACAACGTATGAACTGGTGCAGGATGGGGGACGGCTAACGCTGACGATTGGGGAGCGTGTGGGCAACTATACACCGCCGCCACGTGATGTTGTTGTGCGGGTGCATAATGTGGCGACTCGGCCTGACACAACCTACCCTACTGTACAGTACGATGCCGAACAGCGCCTGCTCACGCTGCGCTTTGTCGATGATGGTACAGCACGGGTGATTGCGTTCGAGTGAGGGGGAGAGTGCATGCCATGAGGGGCACGGGGCGGTCCCTCATGGCATGCGCCCCTCGCCGCCTGCCAGCGCTCAAGCATCGGGGTGCTGCGTACGGGCGACAAACTCGGCCCCTTTGCCTACCGCAGTATTCACGGGTACACCTGCCGCGCAGAGCGGGCATTCGGCTTCGTCCCACGACTCAAGCGGCAGATCGACCAGCGCCGCCAACCGTGGCACATGCAGTATTTCGGCAGTCACACCGCCCCGATTGCAGAGCGCCCCCAGTCCGGCAACCTGCCCCCCTGCTGCATCCACCGCATCGACCACCGCCCGCGCCGATTGTCCGGTCGTCAGCACATCTTCCACCACCAGCACCCGCCGACTTGTCAGATAATCGGCATAGCCGCGCCGGAAGACCCGCAGTCGGCTACCATCAATGCCGATCTGCTCTTCGGCAAACACCGCCAGCACAGGCCGCCCCAGCACATATCCCAGATGATGGGCGACCCACTGGGCCAGGATCACCCCGCCAATTGTTGGCCCTGCTACAATCTCGATCTGATCATCGGCAAAGGCTGCCGCAATGCGGGCCGCTATTAGGCTGGTTTCCTGGGTATAGGGGTACAGTGCATCTTTGTTGACATAGGCCCGACCATGACGACCCGATGTGTACACAATATGGCTGTTTGCCACAATCGCACCGAGCCGCTCCAGGATCATCATCGTGTCATCATATGGCTCACGCTCAATCATCATCGTTATCCTGCTTCGTCACGATACAGCGAAAGTATTTGCTGGATCAAGGCAGTTGTAGAATAGCCCTCAAGATAGGGCAATAACACTACCTCACCGCCATAGCGCCGCACCACCTGCGCTTCGGGCAGACGGCTTTCATCAACAGCAAGCCTGGCAGACTGATCGACATCGTGGTCGGGCAGGGCATAATCACCACCTTTGACATACATATCAGGGTAGAGGGCAGTCACCAGTTCGGTCGCCGTAGGTTCATCAAAGATGGTCACATAATCGACGCAACGCAGCGCCGATAGCAGGGTAGCGCGTTCGCGCTGCGGAACCAGCGGACGGCGAGGACCTTTCAGGGCACGGGTGGAGGCATCGCTGTTTAATCCCACAATCAGCGCATCGCCCAGGGTACGCGCACGTTCAAGATAGTTCAGGTGCCCAATGTGTAACAGGTCAAAAACCCCATTGGTGAACACCACTTGCCGACCGTCGCGCTGCCACTTCTCGCGGATTACAATGAGTTCATCAAGCGTTGCCAACCGCATAAACCCACCTCCTTTCTCTCACGAGGTATAGCTTTCGTATCATACTAGATAGCACCGTTGGATGCAAGTATCAGACCATGTATGCTGGAAACGCTGCTCGTATTCGTAGATGCCGCACCTGTTTGTGCGGCAAAGCAGTCCTTATCCAAAGCGGCTGCAATGGACAGATTTGGCCTTCTTGCGTACAATACAAGCGTACCCAGGAACAATGAGCAGAGTACCTGACCCTCAAGATGCTACACGCTGCTGTGTTTGCCCGTTTGTCTTGTAAGAGCAGAGGAGGAATACCTGCATGATAAGCCAGGATATAGACATCATCTATACGCCAATTCCCGAACGGATCGCACGCCTGCGCGAGCTTGCCTACAATCTCTGGTGGAGCTGGCACCCCGAAGCCCGCTATCTCTACGAACAGATTGATCCGGATCTGTGGGAGATGATCTACCACAGCCCGACCCGTTTCTTGCGTGAGGTACGCCAGCAAAGCCTGAAAGCGGCAGCAGAAAACGCCGACTTCCTGCAGCAGTACGATTCTGTTATGACGGCGTTTGATGCCTATATGAGCGAGACCGATACATGGTTTGCACGCCACTATCCCGAAGCAAAAGACGAGATGATCGCCTACTTCAGTGCCGAGTTTGGCATGCACGAGTCACTGCCAATCTATTCGGGTGGTCTGGGCATTCTCTCTGGTGATCACGTCAAAGAGGCCAGTGATATGGGCATGCCTTTTGTGGCCGTCGGGTTTATCTATCCGCAGGGCTACTTCCGCCAGCGCCTCGACCAGAGCGGCTGGCAGCTTGCCGAATATCCCAAGCTGATTTTTGCCGAGTCGCCCGCCATACCTGCCCGTACCGCCGAGGGGGAAGAGGTGGTTATCGGCGTCGATCTGCCAGGGCGCACGATTTATGCCAAGGTCTACCGCATGCAGATCGGACGGGTGACGCTGCTCATGATGGACACCGACATTCACCCCAACACCCCCCAGGATCGGGAACTCTCGGCGCGGCTGTATGGCGGCGACCAAGAAATGCGTATCGCGCAGGAGATGGTGCTGGGCATTGGCGGCGTGCGTGCGCTCCGCAAGCTTGGCATCAACCCGACCGTATGGCATATGAATGAGGGACACTCGGCCTTTCTGGTGCTCGAACTAACCCGCGAACTGGTGGTGCAGGGCATCCCGTTCCAGCGGGCCACCGAGCAGGTGAAGCAGCACACCATCTTCACCACCCACACGCCCGTGCCCGCCGGTAACGATGCCTTCCCCATCGACAAAATCGAGAAGTTTTTCAGCGGCTACTGGCCCCAGCTTGGCATCGACCGCGATCAGTTCCTGTCGCTGGCACACCAGCAGCAAAGCTGGGGGCCAACCTTCGCAATGACTGTGCTCGCCATCCAGATGTCAACCCGCCGCAACGGAGTGAGCAAGCTCCACGGGCACGTTGCACGCGGCATGTGGAACTGGCTCTTCCCCCATACGCCCCGCGACGAAGTGCCAATCACCTCGGTGACCAACGGGGTACATAGCGCCTCGTGGCTGGCTTCTGAAATGCGCGAACTGTTTGATAAATATCTAGGGTCAGATTGGGAGCGCAACCTGGAAGACCCGGCCACCTGGCAGGCGATGACGCAGGTACCCAACAAAGATCTCTGGGAAGCCCGCAATAAGTTGCGCCGCCGCCTGATTCGCTTTGCCCGCGAACGGGTACAGGCCCACCTGAAGCGCAACGACCCGAATGCATCGATACCGTCTATCCTGAACGACACCACCTTTACCATTGGCTTTGCGCGGCGCTTCGCCACCTACAAACGCGCTACACTGATATTCAAAGATATTGATCGTATGCGGAACCTGCTCTCGCGCCCGGATCGGCCGGTGCAGATTATCTTTGCGGGCAAGGCCCACCCCGCCGATAATCCCGGCAAGCACTTTATCCAGGATATCTACCGCTACTCGCAGGAGTACGGCTTTAATGGGCGCATCGTGTTCCTCGAAGAGTATGATATTGCCGTTGGGCGCGCAATGGTGCAGGGTGTCGATCTGTGGCTAAACACGCCGCGCCGCCCCTACGAGGCCAGCGGCACCAGCGGACAGAAGGCCAGCCTCAACGGGGCACCCAATGCCAGCATCCTCGACGGATGGTGGCCCGAAGCCTACAACGGTAAAAATGGCTGGGCAATTGGTGAAGAGCGCGAGTATATGAACCAGGACGAGCAAGACTGGAACGATGCTCAATCCTTTTACCATATCTTTGAAAACCAGATTATTCCGCTCTTCTACGAGCGCGACGAGGACGGCATCCCCAATGGCTGGCTCGAAGTGTCGAAGCAGGCAATTATGACGGTAGCGCCGCAGTTCAGTATGCGGCGGATGCTGGCCGATTATCTGTCGGAGTTGTATATTCCGGCGGCAATGGGCGAAAGTGTAGCATAAGGTAGCGCGGGTTGCCCGGCTCCCTGGCCCCTCGTATAATGAGACAGGCGAGGGAGTCGGCACCTGTGTTCCGGCTCCGAACGATTGCAACACGTTCTACACGTACGGAGGAACAACGATGCGACTGAGCGAAGACAAAGTGCGCCGGATAGCCGAGCGGCTCCACGACGAACTGGAGCAGCGTGGGCTACTCAAATATCAAGACCCACGCGGCGCAAAGGCGGGGGTAGGCCGTGCCGCTCGCGTCAAGGCGATTTATGACTATATCGTGGCCGACTTGCGCAAGGAAGAAGAGCTTGATGCCGAGGTTGAGAAAATCCTCGCTACCTACAGCCGCGAGTTCAAGGGCACCGAATACGATATTATGTTCCGCAAACATAAAGACGAACTGGCCCGCAAGAAGGGGTTGATTATTTAGGGCGGGCTTTTCCCCGCTCGACGAGTATCAGAAAAACCCCCCTCTCCGGCGCGGAGAGGGGGCTACAGCAGGCTCTTTATTCCGGCGGCGCTCCTTCTACCACATATACCCCAGTGCCATCTCGCCGCCGTAGCGCTCAATCAAATCATCGTCGGCATCGTCGGCAGTTTGCAATACACTCATCACAATCGAGCCAAGCTCCAGCTTATCGCACGTTGAACCGACCGCCGAATGCTGAATAAAAACATCACCCGACTCGTCTACTCCGAACGCACCGAACGGCAGGGTATCGTTGCGGCGCAGCAGTTCGCGCAGCAGGTCGGCGGTCAATTCGGTGCCAGTTGTTAGGTACGCACGCACCACAATGCGGGCATCGTTCTGCCATGCCGCTACCTGCACCACCGCAAAGGCCGACCCCAGGCTGACGCCGAACACCGGAATATCGGGGTGTTCCTTCGCCGCGCTGCCAAAAATTTCCTTCATCCAGGGCGCAATCTTGTCGTAGGCCAGATGCTGGGCCGGACTAATAAACTCGCGTGTCATATGCTCCTCGTTTGTGCTCAGGTCGGATTCGTTTGTCATAACAACCTCAAGCCTGTGTACCGCTCTCGCCACTCTGTTCCGGCAGCGAGGGGGTAGTGATGGTGGGGAACATCTGCCGCTTCAGTTCTTCCAATTCTGCATCAACTTCTGACTGGGCTTCGAGTTCGCGGAAACGGTTCTCAAGTGAACCGGCTTCCAGTTCTGCCATAGCGGTGGCCTTGTTGAGCTGGTCATCCACCCGCTCTTCCAGCCGATCCAGCTTATCAAGCACGTTGGTGCTGCTCAGACCACGCACGGTGGTTTGCATGGCTTCCTGGGTGCGGGCGCGGTTCTTCTTGGCGATAATCAGTTCTTTCTTGGCCTGTGTCTCGGCAATGCGGCCCTCCAGACGGCCCAACCCTTCCTGAAGCAGCATCACCTGCTCGGCCTGCAATTTATACTGCTGGTCGTACTGCTCAGCAAGTTTCTGGGCATTGACTTTGCGACCCAGGGCAGTGCGGGCCAGTTCTTCGTCGCTGTTGCGGAGTGCCGCCGCCGCCTTTTCGTTCCAGCCCTGCACCTCGGCAGCCTGCTGGCGTGCTTTCTGCTCCAGCTTCCGCTCATCGGCCATTGCCGCTGCAACGCTGGTTTTGGCTTCATAAAGTTGTTCGCGCAACTGGCGCAGATACTCCTCCGCCATCTTCTCCGGGTCCTCAGCCCGATCCAGCATTGCGTTGACGTTCGCACTCAGCAGATCTCGAATACGCCCTAGAATAGACATTGCAGTCTCCTTTGTAGTAAAAGCCGTACGTTCTCGCTAAGGCAGGGCAGAGGCAGGTTTCTCCCCTGCACCAGTGCAGACGCTTCTATTCTAGCAGAAGCGATCTGCTTGTACAAACACGTACGTGCAAAGGCGGCAGCAAGTTTCAAAGCACGTACAAGCGGCACGGGACGAGGGGCAAGAGGAAGCGCAAACACAGCCCCGAAGGGGCTTCGGGTATGCGACCGGTGCTTGCGTGCCGGGCAGCGCTCCTCGTCCCTACAGCGGGCGACGGGCGGGCACCCCCACTGCACGCGGATAGGCAGCGGGCGTCGGGTGCAATTTGTCAATCACGGCGATAGTACGCGGTTCCAGTCCCGGCAGTACAACAGGCGCAACGATACGCACCTGCCCGCCAAGCGTTGCAATTGCAGCGTGGGCCGCGCTCAGTTCAGGAGCTAGGTTGCTGCCCTTCGGGGCCAGCATACACCCGCCTGCACGCACCAGCGGCAGACAGTACTCTGCTAGCACCCGTAGCTCGGCAACAGCGCGGGCCGTAACGATGTCATACTGTTCGCGGTGCTGCGGGTCGCGGCCTGCAACCTCGGCGCGGGCCTGCACAATCGTTACATCGGGCAGTGCCAGCACATCCACAAGATGCTGCAAAAAGACTGCCTTTTTGCCCACCGACTCAACCAGTGTCAGGCGCAGGGTGGGCCACAGCAATTTCAGCGGCACGCCCGGAAAGCCCGCCCCACTCCCGATATCAATCAGGCTGGTGGGTGGTTCGGGTGCCATCCAGTAGCGGGCGCAGGCGAGCGAGTCGAGGAAGTGGCGCACGCTGATATCGTGCGGCGTGGTGATAGCGGTGAGGTTGGTATGCGCGTTCCAGCGCACCAGTTCGGCGGCATAGGTCGCAAACTGTGCGGACTGAGTCGCCGAGAGCGGCACCCCCCAGGCGGCGGCAGTTTCATTCAGAAGTGGCAGCGGAAGATCCATAAAGCTGTTGCTGTTGAATATAGGCCAGCACGCTGTCGGGGAGTTGGTAGCGCACCGGGCGACCCGCAGCGATGCGCTCGCGCAGCAGGCTACTTGAGATTTCCAGGTTGGGGCCTTCGAGCAGCACAAGCCGATCACGCAGGCCAGGAACGGTCTGTTCCAGCGCTTCCCGATCGGGCGCGGTGCCCGGACGCTTGACAGCTACCAGCCGTGCCACGTGCAGCAGGTCGCCGATGCGGTGCCAGCGGGGGAGGCTGTTCAGGGCATCGGCCCCTAAAATAAACCACAGTTCGGCCTGCACGCCAAGCTGTTGCCGCAGGTCGGTCAGCGTGTCAACCGTATACGAGGGGGGTGGGCGGTGCAGTTCGATATCGGAAGCTACCAGCGCGGCATTATCGGCACAGGCGCGGCGTACCATTTCGAGGCGTTGCTGTGCGGAGGCTCTTGGTTGCGTGTCTTTCAGGGGTTGATGGGCAGCGGGCACCAAGTAGACAGTTGTCAAACCCAGTGCCCAGTGTACTTCTGCGGCAATCGCAAGGTGCCCATAGTGGATCGGGTCGAAGGTCCCACCCAGTACACCAATCCGCTGCATCGGGCTTATCTCCGTCGGCTGGTGGTGGCGATATCGCGGGCATCCTGGAAGAGTTGCCAGATCATCCAGGCCACCGTAGACTGATCATCAACCTGTAAATCACACACATACCGGTCAATCAGGTCGGCAATGTCGCCACGCTGCAACCAGAAGACCCGCGCCCCCATCCGCTTGTGGATCGCCATCGCCAGCGCATCGGCAAGCTCGTACAACTCTTCTTCGCTCAGTTCGTCGTCATCATCCTGATCGTGGTCGGTACTGTAAAACAGACCCTGCATAGTAGCCTCACCTAACGAGAGCGATCATCACGCACTTGCTGCCGGGGCGCACGTTCGCGGTAGACTGGCTCGTCTTCGTAGTGTTCGGGAAGCTGTGGGCGGCGGCGTGCTGCCGTGCGGCCCTCGTTCACGTCACTGGGGAGCAATCCAGGCTCCTGCCGACCAAGATTGTTATCAACCAGACTCTCATGAATATAGTCCAGATAGTCGCGAATATCGTCATTGTCTTCGAGTGAATCGAAGGGGATCGTTGCGTTGCTCACCACCTTCACGCTCTGCCCCACTTCTTGCAAAGTGTTATCAATACCCTTCACCAATCCGCGCATCACCCCCGCCAGTTCTTCGCGCTCGGCGGCGGTCAGGTTGGCAAAACCAATCAATGCTTTTTCCTGAGCGCGTAGCAGCGTGTTGCGGAGAATAGCAATATCGGCCTGCGCCTGCATCTCGTAGCGCTTGACGAGGTGGGCCTGCCGCACCTGCTCCACCAGTTCTTCCGATGTGACAGGCGTCCAGAGCAGGGCCGGAATGATGATAAAGCCGATGATGCCCACCAGCACCTGCTGCAAAATCAGGTCGGTACTGGCAACCACCGGCTGCGACGACCACCAGCTATACTGGATCTCAAACGAATAATAAATCAGGAACAGCGCACAGACAATCACCACGGCGTACCCCAGGTACGCGCACTGATTTTTGCAGCAACATTCCACCCGGCGACCACGGGATCAGGAATGACACCAGCACGGGCGGGGCCAGCACCAGAATCGCCGTAAATGCAATCGCCATCGGGAGATTGGTGGTCAACTGACTCTGTACGCCCCACCAGTAAATCCCTGAGCTAATCATTGCCACTACTGCCAGAAACGCCAGTACCGTCTTGGAAGTAATTTTCCAGCCGCCTCTGCGTTGCCCGTGCACCATATCAAGATACCGACTCACGCCCCCCACCTTTCTCTCACTCCCGGCGCAATGTTGGAGCAATGCGCCAGAACGGAGCGATCAGTTTATATGAATATCATTTTCACAATGGTCTTGCTGTATCTACAGCGATTTACGAGACCATTCGACATAATGCCCTATGGTTCACTGCATTATACTCTATATTGTGTCAGAGCACTATTAGAAATGGTCTGATTTTGTATGAGAATTCCCCCAAAGACAAAATAAAGACGGGATTAGGAATTACGTAGGACGAAAGGACTAGCGCACCCGCACCACAGGCTCTTCAATAACATAGGTTTCAATCCACTCGCCATAGCCAGCGGCCTGTATTCGATCCACGATTGCGGGCGAAAGTGCCGTAATACCATAGCGCCGATTGACCTGATAGGGCACTTCAAGCACGGTTAAACCTGATCCTGCCAATCTAAAACGGGCCTGAACATCAAATTCGCCTGAGAAGCTACCTAATGAAACGTGTTCCTGCTGCACCGGGTCGTACCACCACAGGTTGCTACCGTCGGTACGGTAGCGCTGAATCTGGGGGAACACTTCGCGATCAATTTGCTGACGACGCCAGCGCTGTTCGTTGGTCAATGCCTCCAGCGTTGGCGCAATAATCGCCTGCACTGTTGGTGTTATCGTGAGTTGCGGCGGCGCAAAGGCCGAAACAAGCGACGTTGCCGTTGGTGGTAGTGGTTCGGTGGGCAGGGGCGAAGGCTCCACCGAGGGCATCACGGTGGCTGATGGTTCAGCCGCTGCCCCTGCGGGCGCAGGCTCCATCTGGATATCTGCTGGGAGTTGAACCGTTGGCGCACTTCCCGGTGCTTCAGGCCTGGGAATGGTGGTTACAGCGGGCCGGAACCCGGAGGGTGGTGGAGGAGACGTTGTGGGGAGGGCTTCCATACACCCTGCAAGCAGGAGGCAGAGCGCCAGACTCAACAAACCTATCAAGCGAAATAGTCGCGTTGTGTTCACCTCAGATATCCTGCGGCTGCCGTATGCAGCCGAACTGATGGATGACGTTCATACTACCCCCCAGATACTCTTCAGTGAGACCACAGAATATACCCGGTGTATTGTTGTAATGCCCTATTATATCACACCAGGGGGATGCAAACATACGGATGTTATGCGAGCGCCGGGTGGTCAAGCCGCTGGAACATCGCATCGACTGACACGCCGCTATGGATGCGCTGGATCACCTCACCAAGCAACGTACTGACCGACAATACCTTCAGACCGGGCCAGCGCTTTTCGGGTGGGACGGGCAGCGTATCGGTGACAACCAGTTCATTGATCGGGCTGTCGCGCAGACGCTCGACCGCCGGCCCCACCAGCACCGGATGCACACAGCAGGCATAAATCTCGCGTGCGCCCTGCTCCACCAGCAGGTTCGCCACCTGCACCATCGAGCCACCGGTTGCAATCTCGTCATCGGCCAGAATGCACGTTTT
>JAAUSQ010000062.1 GCA_012033195.1 Chloroflexaceae bacterium | reverse complement strand
TCCCACGTCACCAGATCGCTACCCCATTGCCCTTTAGTATCGCTTGTCCAGGCAATCGTGCGACCCAGGCCATACTGCCACTGTGCCAGCACTGGCGATTGATCATCGGCAACCAGAATGCTCTGGGCCGTATCTTTCAGCGTGGTGCCATTGTAGCCATAGAGGATCGGCAGGCCGTCCAGACCGCTCAAAATCGGGCTTTCATCGGCAATAGCCGGGAAGAAGGGCCGCTCAACAATATAGTTGCCCGCTGCAACAATAGTCTCTTGCAAAAAGATTTCAGGCACTTCCGCCATATCAGTAGCCGGGTAGAAGCGCCCGCCGCCCGTCTGGGCGAGGTTTTCGAGGTATGTTGCAGAGCCGCTTCCCGCCGCCACAACCGAAAGGGTCATGCCCTGTTCTTGCATACGGGCCGCAATATCGAGGTTGCTGCCACCTTCGCCCCAGCCGTCCGTCAGCAGAATGACGTGCTTGATATTGGCATCAACACCCGCCAGCATATCTTCGGCGGCCTGCAATCCGGCTCGCACGTTGGTATTTCCTTCCGGGCGTACATCCGAAATCGCATCGGCAACATCGGCACTGGATGCCCCCTGCGTGGCGGGCAACGTCCACGAAGCACGGGTATCGAAGGTGACAACCCCCAGCGTGTCGCGTGGCGTCAGCAAATCGGAGGCCAGCACAACCGCTTCTTTGGCAATATCGATCTTGGGCACGCCGCCCTCGGCAAACTGATCCATCGCCCGGTTTGGCCCCGCGCAGTGGCAGGCATCCATACTGCCCGACTTGTCGATGACAAAGACCAGTGCAATATTGGGGCGGTCAAGCTGGTTCCGCACATCCATATAAACAGGTAGCATCTCCTCGACAGGGGTGCCGCCATAGCCACCTACACCGTAGCTCTCGGTGCCGCCAACCATCATCAGGCCACGCCCCAGATCGCGCACGTAGGCGAGCAGTTCGGCAATCGCCTTGACAGGCAGGCTCCGCACGGGCACATTCACCAGCACCACCGCATCAAAGGCACTCAGCGCCGTCAGGCTGGTGGGCAATGCTTCAGGACGGGCGATCTCGGCTTCGATATTGGCGGCGCGTAGTGCATCTTGCAAGTTGCGAGCATCGCCTGCCTGCTCCTCGACCAGCAATACTCGTGGCATTCCCTGAACCTGCACCAGCGCAGCGGCTTCGTTATTTTGCACCCGTCCATCCGCAAGCGTCTCGATGCGGGCACGATAGCGCTGAAAGCCCTGCCCCTCGGCAGGCACCCGTAGCCGGAATTCGTTGGTGCCCGGTTGCAGATCAACAATGCGCTCTTCAAGTACGACCCGGTCGGCAAAAATACGTAGCACGCCCTGTTGTTCGGTGGTGCTTTCAACCACCGCCACCAGTTCAATCTCCTGTCCATCGCGCACTTGTCCGGGAGCATCCAGGCTGGTTACCCGCACTTCGTCGCCACTGTCGCGGCTGCTCAAATCAATAATATCGATTGGAATGCTGCGGCTTGCGGCGAGTTGTGCGGCAGTCCGGGCCTCGCCCGTGTTTTCGCCGCCATCGCTGAGCAGTACCAGACGCTTCTGCGTGTCGTCAGGAATCAACGCCAGTCCAAGCTGTACCGCTTCCTGAATATCGGTGCGGTCGGCGGTGGGGACCGAGTAGATCTGACCAAGCGCAGCAATGGTGCTGGGCGCACGTTCAACCAGGGCATTATCACCAAACACCACAATCGCTGCCTGATCGCCTTCCTCCATCTCGCGCAGTGCATCGCGGATAAATGCCTCCGCACTGGCCCGCGCCGAGGGCGATACCGAGTCGCTGCCATCAACCAGGAACACGGTAGTCAGGTTATCCACGCGATAGCGCAATTGGGTACCCGCCAGACTGAGCACCAGCAGCAGTACAACAAGGGTACGTATACCGAGACTGAGCCAAAAACGAACGGGGGTAGTGTAGCGGCGGGGGGTTGCAAATGCCAGCAGCCAGAACGGAACGAGCAACAATACGAGCCAGAGTGCTTCGGGATAGATAAACGACAGGTAGGGCATACGTATGCTCTCTTTATATAGGTAACCAGTGATACCGCAAACAGATCACCGGATTCGGGTGCTTCAGGGGCGACAGTTGTCGTGCTGGTATTGTACCTGATTCGATGGGGCAGGGCAAGCAAAAGCCCCTTACCTGATAGGTATGATAAGCAAGGGGCATACGCTGAATTTGCATCGATTATACTGTTAGCGACGGTTGCCCAGAATACGCAGCAGGAACAGGAACAGGTTGATGAAATCCAGATACAGTGTTAGTGCGCCAAGGATTGTAACGCGCTGTAGATTGGTTTCATCGCCCTGGAATTGAAAGACCAGATTCTTGATCTTCTGGGTATCATACACAGTCAGGCCTGCAAAGATCAGCACACCGGCATATGTCGTGATCCAGTAGAGGGCCGGGTTGCGGAAAAAGAAGTTTACCAGCGAGGCCAGCAGCAGGCCTATCAGCGCCATAAAGAGAAACTTACCCATACCGCTCAGGTCGCGCTTGGTGGTGTATCCCAGCAGGCTTAATCCGGCAAAGCTACCTGCCGTAACAAAAAACGTGGTGGCGATGGCTGCCGGCTCGTACACCAGGAAGACCACACCGAACGTCAGGCCGGTTAGGGCCGAATACAATAAGAAGAGTGTCGTTGCGAGTGCAGGGGCCATGCTGCCGATGCGTGCGCTGATCCAGACGACCACGCCAAGCTGCACCAGAATAAGACCGATGTAGAAGATGGTATTGCTAAAGATACTCGCAAACAGAAAAAAGTTGTTTGCTACGAACAGGCCGACTGCCCCAGTAATCAACAGGCCAGCCATCATCCAGGCATACACCTGGGTCATTGCACTTCCTTCGCGGACAACATCGGCGCGAGTGACGTTCGACGGGTTGTAGGGGTTGTAGGACATAGATACAGTCTCCTTTTAGGTATGGATAAGCTGTCCATCTACCCCTATTATACGTCACGCTGCGCCAGAATGCACTGCTCTGCGAGGTTGTTTTTAGGTGAAAGTTCTAAATACGAGTGATGTATTTAATGTTCACTCAGGCCACCGACTGCATCAGCGGTGCAGTAGCACGTTCGGTGCGCTCCAGCCGACGGGGTTGGTCGACGGTGCGTACAAACTCGGCAATTCGGTTGAAGATCGCCTGCCGATGGTTGCCGGTCAGCAAAATCTGATGGCTGGTATGCTCCCAGTACACCAGTTCTTTCTCGGTGCTGCCAAGCCGCTGATACAGTTCGGCAGAGCAATCGGGCGATATAATACCATCGTTCAACCCGTGCATAATCAGCGTTGGCACATGCACAGCGGGCACTACCTGACGCGCACGGTTAACCAGCATGCGCAATTCGTCAATGGCACCAACCGGCAGGCGTACTGCACGCCGTACCTTTGCCACAACTTCCTGGTCATCTAAATTGAGGTTGGGCGCACGTTCGAGCACACGTGCCCGCACCATCGGATCATTCATATCGGCGTGCTCCATTGGGTAGTACCACTCGATAAAGTGGCGGGCAATCGGTAATAACCCGATGCGCCAGTCGCCCTGCAACCAGAGCGGCGTCGAGAGCAGCACCAGTTGCTCGAACGCCCGCCGCCGCGCCAGCAGCAACGAAAGTGCCCCACCCATTGAGAAGCCTACCACAACCACACGCGCACAACGACTACGTAACTGATTAAACCCTTCTTCTGCCGAGTTGTACCAGTCGCGCCAGGTCGTTTCGTGCATACCATCCAGCGATTCATGGCTATGCCCAGCTAACTGGACCGCGTGAACGGTGTAGTTACGGGCTGCGAGGTGTTCTCCCAGCCCGCGCATTTCCAACGAACTACCAGTAAAACCATGAATAAGCAGGCAACCAGTTGAGCCACCATCAAAAGAAAAAGAAATCAGTCTGCGGGTGCTTCATCGTATGTATCATCATCCAGGATCGTTTCTATTGCTTCGAGAACATCTGGCGTGATATGTACGTCGGTAGCCTTGACATTTTCTTCAATTTGCTCTGGTCGTGTGGCACCGACAATCACGCTACTGATACTGCTATGTCGCAAGATCCATGCCAGCGCGAGTTGTCCTCTTGTGCTACCTAATTCACGAGCCAGCGGTGCAAGGCGGCGCACCTTTGCAGCATTCTTTTCATTGATGAAACGATCCCGCGCCCATGTCTCGCGGGCAAAGCGCGAGTCTTCGGGCACACCATCATCGTACTTGCCCGTGAGCATACCCATTGCCAGTGGCGACCACGTGACCAGACCAATGCCACGCGACTCGGTGACAGGCAAAATCTCTTGCTCGACGCGCTCACGGTAGAGCATCGAGTACTGCGGCTGTTCCACTTCGGGCGGATACAGGTTGTAGCGCGGGCAAATCTCGAAGGCTTCCACAATGCGGCTACTGGGCCATTCCGACGTGCCCCAGTAGAGCACCTTGCCCTGCTGGATCAGGTCATGCATAGCGCGGGCCGTTTCGAGCACGGGCGTTTCCGGGTCGGAACGATGACAGAAGTAGATGTCGATATAATCGGTGCCGATGCGCTGCAAGCTCTTATCGATGCTTTCCATAATATGCTTGCGCGACAGACCACGGTCATTCACATCATCGCTCATCGGCCAGAAGACCTTGCTCGAAATGACCAGTGTATGGCGAGGGTATTGCTTGAGCACTTCGCCCATCTGCTTTTCAGCCTCGCCCTTGCCATAGATATCGGCAATGTCAAAAAAGTTGATACCGTTTTCGTAAGCCAGTTCAACCACGCGGCGGGCGGCATCCTGGGCAACTTTGCCCTCGCCATAGTTAATCCAACCACCAAGCGAAACGGCGCTCACCTTCATACCCGTGTCACCAAGTCGTCGATATTTCATCCACCACACTCCTCTGTACTGCAATCTATACGTCTAACTATAGGAGGCGGTTGCCTACCCTCCCTACTTCCGCAGGTCGCGCAACCGCTCAAACAGGGTACGTTCTTCAGCAGAAAGGCTGGTCGGTAGCACTGCTTCGACCGTCACATACAGGTCGCCGTGTTCGTTGGACTGACCCATACGCGGCATGCCCTGCTTGCCCACCCGGAACACCCGTCCGTTCTGGGTGCCTACCGGAATAGCAAGAGTCAATGTTTTGCCATTCAGCAGAGTCAGGCGCACCTCGCCCCCCAGCAGCAGCGTATACAGATCAACCGGGGCACTGGTACGCAGGGTCATACCATCGCGGGTGAAGCCGGGGTGGGGTTGGATCTGTACCCGCAACAGCAAATCGCCCCGCTTGCCGCCATTCATACCGATGCCGCCTTCACCAGCGATACGCACCCGCGTACCATCATCGGCCCCTGCCGGAATGTTGACCCGGATCGTGCGGCTTGTGCCGTTCAAGTCGGATATCTGAAACGAGCGTTGTGTGCCATTGAGCGCTTCTTGCAGGGTAATCTCAATCGGGCGCTCAATATCCTGCCCGCTCATCGGCACCGTGCCATAACCCCGCGCCCCGCCGGGTGGTCGCCCGCCGAAGAAGTTTTCAAAGATATCGGAAAAGTTGCCGAAGCCGCTAACATCTTCATAACGCCCACCCGCACCATAGGCTCCGCCAAACGGATCGGTTGGCCCGGTGCCGCTTGCACCCACCCGGTCGAACTGCTGCCAGTTGTGCCCGAAACGGTCGTACTTGACCCGTTTCTCTTTATCGGACAGCACCTCGTAGGCTTCGTTGATTTCTTTAAAGCGGGTTTCTGCTGCTGTATCGTTGGGGTTCACATCAGGGTGATACTTGCGTGCTAGCCGTCGATAGGCCTGTTTAATCTCTTGCTCGCTTGCCGACCGGGACACGCCCAGGATGTCGTAGTAGTCCTTCACCAATGCCACTCCTTGCCTTATGCATACCCTGTTGCTCCACTTTACCACAAAGGCCCGCCAGAAACAACGTACAAGCGGCGGGCGCAGGATTGCGAGGAGTTTTACGGGATGTTAGAAATTTGTTAACTCGCTCTTAATACGAATATGTTATGACAGATGTACAACGTTCGCGCTACGTCTATCATAACGTTACATGTGCCAGGATTGGACGCTCAAATCAGGGAAAACGTTGCACGCTCGTGAACATATGTGTTCGCCGGGTGCCGCGCTTGAACCACACCGAAAACACAGCTTCCCATTGGTGGGAGGCTGACGGTTGGCGGGTTTCTGTGTGTCTGTGATAAAACGTAGTACGAGTTTTTAACACAACCTGCTGAGCTACTTAACAGTGACTTAACATGAACATGTTATCACTTAGCAGGTCAACCTGAAAAGTACCTGAAAAATGTGGTGAGTTCGCCGCTGCCATGGTGCAGCAGATGGTTGCAAGATTCGGAACGTGTACCTTGGAGACCGTGTGCCGTGTTGTCCGTATGATGTGAGGGAGGAATGGTAATGCATCGAAGCGCTGTGTCGTTTTTCGTACTGCTGACGCTTATTGTGAGTATGTTTGCGATGCCGGTTCCTGCGCCCACCGTCGCAGGCCCGGTTGCACCTGCTCAGGAGCTACTGACTGCTGCCCAGGCAATAGTCAGTGAGCCGGTTGTGACCAATGCAACGGAACTTCAGACCGTGGTAGAACCTGAATCAGATGCCGCAATTGCTCTGAAGCCCGCCGGGACCTACCAGGGCGAAGGGGCCGAGATTGTGGCCTTCGACCCCGAAACCAATCGCCTGTTTTCGACCGACGCTGGCAATGGCCGGGTTGATATTATTGATGCCAGCGATATCAACAACCTGACGCTGGTTTCGTCGATTAACCTGCGTGAGATTGACCCGGTCTATGGCGGCGACCAGCCAAATAGCGTTGCAGTCAAGAATGGCCTGGTAGCCGTGGCCGTGGCCCCCACCGACATTTACAGCGAACCAGGCAAGGTTGCGCTCTTCGACACCGATGGCACCCCCATCACTGCTGTCACGGTGGGCTTCCTGCCCGATATGGTCACCTTCACCCCCGATGGCAATACGGTGCTGGTTGCCAACGAGGGTGAGCCAAACGATGACTATAGCATCGACCCGCCCGGTTCGGTCAGCATCGTCGATGTGACCAACGTCCCAACAGTGACGGTGCAGACGGTTGGCTTCGACCTCGACCCCAGCACGGGTGGCCTGACCCGCGTGAACCCGGTCTCGGTTGATCCGGAGTTCAGCCTGGAGCCGGAATACATCACCGTCTCGCCCGATGGCAGCACGGCGTATGTCACGCTGCAGGAAGAAAACGCCGTGGCCGTGATCGACATCGCGACTGCGACGCTGCTCGAAGTAGCTGGCCTCGGCTTCAAGAACCACAATGTTGGTGAAACGGGCCTGGATGCCAGCAACCGCGATGGCATTATCAATATTCAGAACTGGCCCGTGCGTGGGATGTATCAGCCCGATGCAATTGCCTCGTTTGAGATTGGCGGCGAAACCTACCTCGTCACCGCCAACGAAGGCGACAGCCGCGACTACGACGGCTACAGCGAAGAAGCCCGCATCGCTGACCTGCGCCTGAACCCGGCCCTGTTCCCCAATGCCGAAGAATTGCAGCAGGACGAAAACCTGGGCCGCCTGCTGGTCACCAAGTCAACCGCCTTCCTGAGCGATACCGCCAAGGTGCGCCTGGTGCATGCTCATCCCGATGTGCCGCCGGTTGATATCACGGTGCTGCAAGATGGCACCCAGATTGCTGGCCCACTGACGCTGGCTTTCGGCGATGTGAGCGACTACCTGGAACTGCCGGGTGGCACGTATCAGGTGGTGATTGCACCACAGGGCCTGGGCATTTCTATCCCGGTTACCGTAGACCTGTTTGGTGGGAGCTTCAATACCTTCACCGTCTTCAAGAATGTGGGCCTGCCGCTGAATGTGGACGTGCGCCACTTTACCGACAACCCGAATGCCCCCGAATCAGGCAATGCCAAGGTCAACGTGTACCACCTGTCCGAGACGGCTGGTCTGGTTGACGTGGTGGCGAACATCGATGGTGTCACCGAAACGCTGGTCGATGACCTGCCCTTCGTATCGGATGTAACGATGGCAGGCGAGTTGGTTCGCACGCCGCAGATTGAGGTTGCCGAGGGCACCTACGACCTCGCCGTCACCCCGGCGGACGATGACAGCGTGGTTGCACTTGACCTGTCGGGCACCGAACTGAACGACGGCGATATCCTGAGCGTCTTTGCGCTGGATGGCAACGTCTACACCCCGGCGATCACTGCTACAACTGCCCTGACCGAAAATATCACCGTCTCGCGGCTGTGGCCGTTCGGCGCTCGCTCGTTCACCATCTGGAACAGCGCCGGTCAACTGGTCTACGACAGCGGCAACGACTTCGAAATTATCACCGCTGGGATCTACCCGCGCTACTTCAACGCCAACTACGACGAAGACGAGGGCTTCCTGTTCGATGAGCGCAGCGATGACAAAGGCCCTGAGCCAGAATCTGTGACTATCGGCACGATTGGTGACAACACCTATGCCTTTATCGGCCTGGAGCGCATCGGCGGCATTATGGTCTACAATGTGACCAACCCGCAGAACCCCCGCTTCATCCAGTACATCAACAATGCCGAACTCGATGGCATCATCCCCAATGCGGGCGATGTGAGCATCGAAGGCATTATCTTTGTTCCGGCCGAAGAATCGCCTTCGGGTACACCGCTGGTTGTGACCGCCAACGAATTGAGCGGCACCACCACCATTTTTGAGGTGATTGACCCGAACGGTGCGGCAACCCTGACCGTGCTGCACAACAACGACGGTGAATCGTCGCTGCTGCCGCTTGAGGCAGACGGGATTGAGTACGGTGGCGTGGCGGCCTTCAAGAGTGTGTTCGACCGCGAAGCAAGCGAAGCCCGCGATGCCGGCAACGCCATTGCTGCCGTGTACGCTGGCGATGCATTCCTGGCCAGTGCAACCATCGAGTGTAGCTTCCCGATTACCGGCACCACCGAGCCGGTCTACGTATGCCGTTGCGCAGAGCCTGATCGACTACGACGCGCATATCTTTGGGAACCACGAGTTCGACTTCGGCCCTGACTTCCTGCGCCGCTTCATCGAGAACTTCGCAATCAATGGCGTGTTGCAGCAGCCGTTCCTGAGCGCCAACCTGGACTTCAGCGAAGCCGCCGGGTACGAGAACCTGATTGATGATGATGGCAATGGTGTGCTGAGCAGCATCAGCATCGATGGCCGCGTGGTCGCCGAGTCGAAGATTGTGACCGACGAGAAGACGGGCCAGCGCTACGCTATCATTGGTGCGACCACCCCGAACCTGCCCACCATTTCGTCGCCGGGCGATGTCATCGTGGAAACCACCGACATTACCTCGACGGCTCAGGTGGTACAGCAGCAGATTAACCGGCTGCAGAACGACTTCAACATCAACAAGATCATCTTTGTCAGCCACCTGCAAAGCCTCGACAATGATATCGAACTGCTTGGTTTGCTGCGTGGTGTGGACATTGCGGTGGGTGGCGGTGGTGACGAACTGCTGGCCGACCCGAACGATCTGCTTGGCCCTGGTTCGTCGGCAGATGACATCTTCGGCAGCTACCCGTTTGAAGTGCAGGATGCCGACGGCAACACCGTGTACCTCGTGACCAGCCAGGGTCAGTACACCTACGTAGGCCGCCTGGATGTTGCGTTCAACGAATTGGGTGTGGTCACCAACGTAATTGCCGAGAGCAGCGGGCCGCAGCCGGTGGTAATTGAGAGCCAGGCCGCTACCGATGCAGGCTTCGGTGCTGTCACTGTGCAGCCCGACCCGGCCCTGACCGCACCAGTCATTGAGCCAGTTCAGAACTGTCTGACTGGTCTGGCGAATGATGTGGTTGCCACAACCGAAGTACCCATCAACGTGGCCCGTGGTACCGTAACTGCCGAGGGCGATGTGGTGCCGGGTGTGCGCACTACCGAAACCAACGGTGGTAACTTGGTTACCGATAGCTTCCTCTTCACGTACGACGAGTCGGCAGCCGTCAGCGCCAATGATGACATTGAGCCGCGCTCGAATGCCAATATCGTGATTGCCATCCAGAACGGCGGCGGTATCCGCCAGAATGCGGGCGATACGCTGGAAGTTGGCCCGATTTCGCGTCTGGATACCATCAACGTGCTGCCGTTCGATAACCGGGTGGCCGTGGTTGAGGGCGTCACCCCCGAACTGCTGAAGGCCGTCTTCGAGCGCTCGGCAGATGCCCGCGCCGGCGACAACCCGCAGACGGGTTCGGGTGGCTTCTTGCAGGTAAGTGGCATCAGCGTCACCTACGACCTGGAACTGCCCCAGGGCAGCCGAGTGGTCAGCCTGGTGCTGGCCCAGACGGGCGCGGCGGTGGTTGAGAACGGGATGCTGGTAGACGGCGCACCGACGGTCGATATTGTGACCAACAACTTCACGGCAGGCGGCGGCGATGGCTACAGCGAACTGGTTGAGGCCGATGCCGATCCGGTGCTGCTGCGCGATGAAAACGACGTCGCATTCACCTATGAGCAGTCGTTCCGTGAATACCTGCTCGACCTGGGCACGGTGGCAGCAACCGACCTGCGCTACCAGGATGGTGGCGAAGGCCGCATCAGCTTCGAAGCCGCTCCCGATGATGGTGCCGTCGAAGTTGAAATCGATACACTCAATGGCGTGGTGACGACCAACGTTACGGCAACCCTCACCATCAGCGACTTCAGCGTAACGGTGCAACTGCTGGCGGGTACTTCCATCAGCACGACGGGTGGCCTGATCACCGAGCCGGTGAACCTGCGCCTCACGCCGGTGATGGCAAGTGAGATCGAGAACACCGATGGCCTGGTCGAGATTTCGGGCTTCTACTTCCGTGTTGAGGTTGTGAACCGCGAGACTGGCGCGGTTATCTCACCAATCAACTTCAGCCCGGATGCACGCTTCATCGTTAACTACACCGATACAGGCTTGAGTGGCATCAACGAGAACCTGATTGCACTGGCCTTCTTTGATGAGGATACCAACCAGTGGAGCCAGGAAGACCTGTCGATCTTCGGGCGCAACGAAACCGCGAACGAACTGATCGTTGGTGTCAATCACCTGACCCTGTTCACCCTGACCGAAGGCGAACCGCGTCTGTATCTACCAATCGTGATCGGTGGGACTGGTTCAACCAATCCCACCACCGACACTGTAGTGCTGTCGCTGCTGCACAACAACGACGGTGAGTCGCAGTTGCTGCCGCAGACCATCGCCACTGATAGTGGCGACCTGCAAATTGGCGGCGCAGCACTCTTCTCGTCGGTGGTAGGCCGCGAACTGGCAGATGCTGCTGAAGCAGGCAATGCTTCGGTGCTGGTATACGCTGGCGATGCTTTCCTCGCCAGCGCCACCATCCAGTGCAGCTTCCCGATTACCGACACCAGCCTGCCAGTGTACGATGCCGTTGCCCAGCGCCAGATCCCCTACACCGCGCACATCCTGGGCAACCACGAGTTTGACTACACGCCGACTTACCTGGAGCGCTTCATTCGCGCCTTTAATGGCGAGCAGCCCTTCCTGAGCGCAAACGTAGACCTGAGCGGCGTTGCTGGCTTCGCTGACCTGATCGATACCGATGGCACCATCAATGGTACGCCCGAAAATGGGCGTGTGGTTGGTAGCTCGCTCATCTACACCGACGAGACAACCGGCGAGCGCTTCGGCATTGTGGGTGCAACCACTCCCTCGCTGCCGCGTATTTCGTCGCCGGGGCCAGATGTTGAAGTAAGCGCAACGATCACCGAGACGGCCCAGGTGGTACAGGCCGAGATCGATGAACTGACCGCTGCTGGTGTGAACAAGATTATCTTTGTGAGCCACCTGCAAGACCTGTCGGAAGACCGCGCCTTGATTGCGCTGGTCAATGGTGTTGACGTTGCTGTTGGTGGTGGTGGCGACGACTTCCTGACTAACCCAGCGGTTGATGCGGCCACCCAGTTTATCCCTGGCAACACCGATGCAGATCTGGTCGAGGGAGAGTACCCGCTGACGGCAGAGGATGCCGATGGTGACACAGTGTACCTGGTGACCTCGGTGGACGGCTACCGCTACCTGGGCCGCCTCGATGTTGAGTTCGACGAAGCGGGCGAAGTGAGCAACGTCATCACGGAGAACAGCTACCCGCGTCGTGTGGTTGCGAGTGGCGCTGCCGCAACGGATCTGAACATTGCGGATGCGGTATCCGCCGATCAGGATATTGTGGATACGGTAAACGTGCCCGTGCAGGCCTGTCTGGATAACTTCAGCAGCGAGCCGATTGCCAACACCGAGATCCTGTTCGACGTATCGCGCAACGGTGTGCGCACTGGCGCGAACAACACCGGCAACCTGATTGGTGATGCCTTCATCGATAGCTACGACCGCTACGCCACGGTGAACAACTTGCCGGAGCGCACGGGTGACCGCATTGTGGTTGCGATCCAGAACGGTTGGCGGTATCCGCCAGAACGCGGGCGACTTCCTGCCGCGTGGCAGCACCGAAGCAGCCCCCGGTCTGCCCGGCCCGATCACGCTGCTCGACACGCTGGATGTACTGCCCTTCGACAACACCATCAGCGTGGTTGAGAACGTGACTGTGGCTGACCTGTTTGCAATCCTCGGCGGCAGTGGCAATGGCCTTGATCCAGATGGGATCTACCAGGTTTCGGAGAACCTTCGGCTTGAGTACCAGGCTGAAGGCACGGGCGACGACCTGCGTTACCAGCTTATCAACATGACCGTCATCAACAACGCTGGCGATGAAGTGCCGCTGGTGCAGAATGGCGAAGTTGTCGATGGTGCGCCGACGGTTGCCGTCATCACCAACAGCTTCGTCGCCGACCGCGAGTTCGCCACCGACCGTGGCCTGACCGACCAGACCGACCTAGTGGACGCAACGGGCACACGCCTGCTGTACGAGCAGCCGCTGCGCGAGTACCTGGCAACCTTCCCTGAAGAGAACGGTGTGCCGACTATCCAGGAAGATGATGCACGCTATCAGTACCCCGATGGCGATGGTCGCATCAGCATCGCTGAATAGTACGCCAATCGGTTGACCACTCTGGCGGCTGTGCACCAACCGCCAGAATACAGTACCAGGGTGATAGGGCAGGGTTCTGGTAACCTTGCCCTATTATCTTGGTCAATGTTTGTGCACCTTTTCTCAATAATCGATAACACAATACTCACCTTTTTGCTGTATAATATTTCACAAGCCTCACAGACATCGGTGCAGGAGATCACCGAATATTCCATCAATGAGTGCTGGTGTATATGTGTGGCTGTTGATAAGCAAGAAGAGAGAAGGCGCTAGCCCTGAGCACAGCTACTGTCTTCCCGTGCTTTCTAAGCATATGCGATCGTTGGAGATCACTACAGGAGGATAGTCGATGATTGACCGAAACGTTCAGCAGTTGCTCCAGCAGGCAATCGATACCCCAACCAAACTGCACTTGCTGCTGTTATTCCACGAACAGACCTTGACCAACATTACCCCCCGTGAAATGGCAGAACGGGTGTGCCGTGATATCTGGAGCGTGACACAGGCGATGGCGGAGATGGCGGAAGATGGTATTTTGCAGGTGACTGCGCTGCCCGACGGCGATTATTATCGCTATCAGCCGCGTACCGAACACATTGAAGCAATCCGCAAATTGATCCAGACCTACAACGACCCGATGCACCGGGGCGTGTTGCACCACTCACTACGCGACATGGCAAGCTATGCCCTGATGCGGCGCTCGTCTTCCTTTCTGACTATGCCTGTCTGGTAACGCATCGCTCCCTGTTTTATTTCTTATTTTGTTTCTCCGGCCCATCGTGCTGAGCACGATGGGCTTTGTGTGTTCTCATGCTACAATAGGCCATGAAAAGGGTACGTACTCAGGTTCCCGCTGTTCGGGTGCAGCACTGGCATCACCGACCCGATACGGTGCCTGACCTTCAATGCACATGCGCGAAAGGATGCACGATGACGTTGACAAATCGTATGCTTGTGGGAGCTATTGCTTCTAACCCGGGCCGCTACGATGGTCCTGGCGAATATCGATATTCGCTCTCAGAGCGCTCTATTTATTTTAGCAGTTCAGCAAAACCCGACACCCGCGACAAAGGGGAATGGGTGCCAGTGCCCTCGCTCAATCCCGATGGTTCGAAACGTATGGAGCACGCTTTCCGTAACTTTATCAGGCGGCGTTGGCGTCCAAGTCGCCAGAAAGAACTGGAGGAGTTTGCACGCAAACGTGGCTGGGAACTGGCGATGGAACTTAAGTATGGTGGCGGTGCGCTCGAAGATAGCGAGGCCGACGAATGGCAGTATGTGGTGAACCGCGAACTGGAACGACTGGCAGACAATTTTCGTTTGCAGATTGAACGGATCGAGAATGCGTCCTGAGCATACAGCGCACACCGTGATTGACTCCTCTATCGTACTGTGCAACAAGTAACCAGACAAGGAAGCACCAGACTAAGGAAGGGAGCTTATCTGTTATGAGTGGAACTATGAGCAACGAACCGGGAACCCGTATCGACCTCCCCGATCCAACGATATCGCTGATGGGAACGGGTATGAGCGGCATTCAGTACAAGATTATTGGTACCACGCTGCAAGCCCTCGTCGTGGAGATTCCGCAGGGCCAAACGCTCTTCTCGGAGCGCGGCGGCATGAGTTGGATGAGTGCCAATATCAAGATGGAAACCAATATGGAAGGCGGCTTTGGTGGAGCCTTCAAGCGCATGCTGGGCGGCGAGTCGATCTTTATGGTCACGTTCGAGTCGATGCAGGGCACCGGGCTAGTCGGGTTTGCCGCCGAACTGCCCGGTAAAATTGTGCCGCTCAACCTCGGTGCGGGCCAGTCCATCATCTGCCAGAAGGATTCGTTTATGTGTGCCGAGCGCAGCGTGCAGCTTGATATTCAGTTCCGGCGCAAGCTTGGGGCTGGCTTCTTTGGTGGCGAAGGCTTTATTATGCAGAAGCTGACTGGGCCGGGCACCGCCTTTGTCGAGCTTGATGGCGAAGTTGTTGAATATACACTCGGTGAAGGCCAGATGCTCAAGGTTGATACCGGCCACATTGCGATGTACGAGCCGACCGTGCAGTTTGATGTCGAAATGGTGCGCGGCTTCAAGAATATACTGTTTGGTGGCGAAGGGTTGTTCTTGGCAACGCTGCGCGGGCCGGGCCGGGTGTGGCTCCAGACGATGCCGGCAATGAGCCTTGCCAACAAGCTGGCACAATACATGCCCATGCCCTCCAGCGGGAGCTAATTTCCAGCAGCGCAATAGCAAGGCAGTAACAACATCGGGAGGCTACGGCCTCCCGATTACCGTTGCTACTGGCATCGTCGAAGACACTCCTACACTGCGCAGGTAGCAAGGCCGCGCTTCTGCAGGTAGCGCTGGTGGTATTCCTCGGCGCGGTAGAACTCCGAAGCGGGCACGATCTCCGTCACGATGGGCCGTCGGTAGCGCCCGGAGGTGGAGAGTTCTTCCTTCATTGCACGAGCCGCCTGTTCCTGCTCGGTTGAGTAGTAGAAGACCGCCGAGCGGTACTGGCTGCCCACATCTGGCCCCTGACGGTTCAACGTGGTCGGGTCGTGGTTTTCCCAGAACACCCGCAGTAGTTCTTTATAGGAAACCCGCGTGCTGTCATAGGTTACTTCCACCGCTTCGGCGTGCCCGGTCATCCCGGTACATACCTCTTGATAGGACGGTTCGGGCTTTGTCCCGCCTGTGTAGCCGACTATAGCATCAACAACACCCGGAACGTTGCGAAATGTCACCTCTACGCTCCAGAAGCACCCGGCCCCGAATGTGGCTTTTTCAAGCGTCATAGCATTTACTCCTTATCATACATTAATCTTATTTGTTTTGACGTATCGTCCAGAACGTGCGATAATGTATACGTATTGTTTCATATTAAGTATAGCGCAAGCAACGTACCTTTTGCTCTTACATCCTTTCTTTCTGAGCAAACGCTAATCGAGTTAGACCTGTTCTGATGTACAGGTATATAAACCTACGAAGCACTCGTCGGGCTTAGCTCAAAATGTTGAGCAGCACTTGATGATGCTTATGTATCAGTCGCTTTCGTATTAATGCTATCTTGTATGGTTGCAGGTGTCTATGGACAGGATGCACACGGAATCTGCCCGAAACACACCACTTAATCAGAATGTCAAAGTCAGTGATAACCAGAAGCGCCGCTTGCTGATTGTTGATGACGATGACTGTATTCGTACGATGCTCGTTAATATCTTTGCCGAAACCGGATACGCAGTTACACCAGCAATCAACGGTACGAATGCTATCGAGCTTTTATTACAATCCACCGCGCCAGAACTTAGCTTTGGGGTTGTCTTGACGGATGTAATGCTTGGAGATGTGAGCGGTCTGGAAGTAACGCGCAAAGCACGCAGTCTGTCGGTTCATCCAGAAGTTATTTTGATGACGGGCAACGCCTCGCTTGAAACGGCGCTTGCAGCGATGCGGATTGGTGCCTTTGATTATCTGCTCAAGCCGGTAGGTTTGCCCGAATTGCTCGAACGGGTGAAGGCGGCCTTTGTGCGGCGTGCCGAACGAATGCGTCAGATGCACGAAGCTGCCGCATGGCGGCGGGTGTCATCGGCTATGACCCAGCTTCCAGTCGTGCAACCTACACCGTTGCCGCCTGTTACCGAGCAAGCAACCCCCGAACAACCCGAAGAGCCTGACCGCTTTTTTCAGGTGGGTAGCTTGCGAATTGACAGCCGCCGCCAGGAAGTCTGGTTCCAATCGCGGCAGGTACACGTCACACCTATCGAGCATATTATTCTGCTCTGCCTCGCAGAAACACCCGGTCAGTTTATATCGTACAGCGATATCGCCCGCCGCACCCATCGCATTGAACTGGATGACCGCGAGTCCTATAGCCTGCTCCGGACCCACGTTCGCAACCTGCGCCGCAAGTTTGATGAGCGCTATCTGGTGAGTATGCGCAGCGTTGGGTATATGCTCGATGAACCCGATGGCACTGCCGTCACCGATAACAGCGAAGACGACGATTTCTAGCGGCTTACCTGCGTTTCAGCATCAGTAGACCGAACGGCGCGGTATGATCATATTGAGCACAAGCGCCAGTACGACTCCCGCCAGAAACCCCCCCGCGTGTGCGGCATAGGCGACACCGCCTGTTTGCTCGGTCTGCCCAATAACCGCAAAGGTGGCGATGAATTGCTGCACGGCCCAGAGTCCAATCATCATCCAGGCGGGTACCACCACAATAGCCCGGAACATCAGCACGCGCACCCGGTTGCTGTGGAAGAGCAGGATATAGGCTCCAAGCACGCCGGAAATAGCACCCGATGCACCGACACTGGGAATAATCGACTCAGGATTGAGCAGGATGTGGGCGGCACTGGCGGCCAGACCACTGACCAGATAAAATGCGAGATACCAGAAATGCCCCATTCGGTTCTCGATATTATCGCCAAACACCCACAAAAACAGCATATTCCCGATCAGGTGCGCCCAGCCACCATGCAAAAACATCGAAGTCAGGAGCGTAATATACCCTTCGCCTGAAAGAATGTCCGCCGGAACGGTACCCCATGTATTGATAAACTCCTGCACCCCTGCCCCCAGCGAGGCCTCGAACAAAAACACCAGCACATTGATAGCAATCAGCACGTAGGTCACGATAGGCGTCACGTGATTTGCACTGTTATCATCGCCAATTGGAAACATAGTACCTCCTCATTTACTACAGTTGCTGTTGTGGGGCCTTTGCAAGAATCGTACCATTTTTGTGCCTATTCGTGAACCGGGTGCAAAATGCTCCCTTCCCCGGTTGTCCGGAGAAGGGAGGTGGGGGGGAGAGATTTCGGCTGAACGAAGCCCGCGTGTGTTTAACGTACTACAGCATATCTCTCTGTATAATATCACAGAAACGACGATGCTGTTGAACGCCGCTGCTGCACCAGCTTATGCAACACGACAGACGATTGACGCGGCGGTACCGTAGCTCTGCGGTCTAATCACGCCTCCCCCGGATACACCATGCCCCACTGTGCGCGGATGGTATCCATTGTCTCTAGCAGTCCCAGTGTCTCATCAAGTGGCATGATATCGCTCTCGATGCGGCCCGCCTGTATCGCTTCACGCACGGCGATGGCCTCGTGGCTGTAGCCGTTGCCAACCATCGGCGCACGAATGACCTCTGCGCGTTGCCCGTGCTGCGCCAGCACCAGCCGCTGCCCGCACCACCAGCGTGCCGGAAGATGAATAGATCCAGCAGTGCCCGTAATCGTCGCGGTCTGGTCGGTGCGGGTGCGGGTTGCCGCCAGAATAAAAGCCACCCCGCCGCCGCGATAGCTCAGCATCGCCGCCGATTGCTCATCAACGCCCGTCTGCCCCATCTTTGCCACGCTCTCGATGCGCTGCGGCTGCTCGCCGAACACCATCGAAGCCAGTGCCAGCGGATAGACGCCCACATCCAGCAGCGCCCCACCACCGAGCGCCGGGTCAAACAGACGGCTCTTCATCTGGTAGGGTGCCCAGAAGCCAAAGTCGGCCTCAACCATCTGCACCGTGCCAATCGCCCCCACCGCCAGAAGCCGCCGCACCTCCGCCATCACAGGCAGGAAACGGGTCCACATCGCCTCCATTAAAAAAAGTTGGTGCTGGCGTGCGTAGGCAATCAGGTCGGCGGCTTCGCGGGCATTGAGTGTGAACGGTTTTTCGCACAACACCGCCTTGCCCGCCTGCAAGCACAGCAAGCTATCGGGGTAGTGCAGCGGGTGCGGCGTCGCAATATATATCACA
>JAAUSQ010000061.1 GCA_012033195.1 Chloroflexaceae bacterium | reverse complement strand
GCTTCGTCGGGCGCGGGATGCTGGATGCGGCCTGCCCCCGGTGAAGTTTTTACATCGCCTGTCCCCGACCAGATGCTGGAGGCAACCAAAGCAGTGAACGGTGGCGCGGGCGTGCTGCACATCGTCAAAAACTATACCGGCGACGTGATGAACTTTGAACTGGCGGCAGAACTGGCCGAGGGCGAAGGCATCGAAGTTGCGGCGGTGGTGGTTGACGACGACGTAGCCGTGAAAGACAGCCTCTACACCGCCGGACGGCGCGGCGTGGGTACAACCGTCCTGATGGAGAAGATTGTTGGAGCCGCCGCTGAGAACCGTGTTGACCTAGCCGAGTGCAAGCGCATTGCCGAGAAAGTCAATGCCAATGGGCGCTCGATGGGTATGGCGCTGACTTCGTGTGTGGTGCCCGCCAAAGGGTCGCCCACCTTCGATCTTGGTGAGAACGAAATAGAGATCGGGATCGGCATCCACGGCGAACCGGGCCGCACCCGCATGGAGATGAAGCAGGCCAGCAAGATTGTTGAAATGCTTGCTACAGCGGTGGTCGAGGACCTGCCCTTCGAGAGCGGCGACAATGTGCTGGCGTTTGTGAACGGCATGGGGGGCACCCCGCTGATCGAACTGTATATCGTCTACAACGAACTGGCGAAGTTCCTCAAGGGGCGTGGTGTTAACATCACCCGCAACCTGATCGGGAACTATATTACATCGCTCGAAATGGCAGGCACCTCGATCACCCTGCTGAAGCTGGACGACGAACTGACAACCCTCTGGGATGCGCCAGTGCTGACACCGGCGCTGCGCTGGGGGCTGTAGGCTGTCGGGAAGGATACGCACCAGTGGGACAGAGTATGTGCTCTGCCCCACTGGTACACATCGAATTGTAGGAAGGAACGCAGGCAATGCACGTCACTGCACAGCACGTTATCCGCTTTCTGGAGCGTGTGGCAGCAGTTATCAAAGAGCACCGCGACGAGCTGACCCAGCTCGATGCTAATATCGGAGACGCCGACCACGGCGCGAACATGGATCGGGGTTTCTCCGCAGTGCTGGCAAAGCTGCCAACGCTTGCCGATAAAGACATTGGCACTATCCTCAAAACAACAGGAATGACCCTCATCTCGACAGTAGGGGGGGCATCCGGGCCGCTGTATGGCACCGCGTTTATGCGTGCTGCAAGTGTCCTCACCGATAAAACCGAGCTTACCCCCCACGATGTCACACAGGCATTTGAGGCGGCCCTCGAAGGCCTGAAGGTGCGGGGTAAGGCGCAGCGCGGCGAAAAGACCATGATCGATGCAATTGAGCCAGGGGTTGCGGTGTTGCGAACCGCCAACGGTACCGACGAGCCGTTTCTGGCAGTGTTGCAGCGTGCTGTGGCTGCGGTTGAAGCGGGCATGCAAGCGACGATTCCGATGCAGGCCACCAAGGGCCGCGCCTCTTATTTGGGCGAACGGAGCATCGGACATCAAGACCCCGGCGCAACATCGAGCTACTACATTGCACGGGCTTTGCTGGATACGTTACAAGAACCAGATTGAGTCAGTTTCCTGCGTAGAAAGTATATTGACGAGGAGGTCATAGAGTCATGGCACACTATGTTGCATCAGTTGATCAGGGTACAACCAGTACACGTTGTATGGTCTTTAACCACGCCGGCGAGGTGATCTGCTACGATCAGAAAGAGCACCAGCAGATTTATCCCAAGCCCGGATGGGTGGAGCACGACCCCGAAGAAATCTGGGAACGTACCCAGACGGTTATTCGCACGGCGTTGCAGCACGGCAACATTGATCCTTCTGACGTGGCGGCGATGGGCATCACCAATCAGCGTGAAACAACCGTCGTCTGGAACAAGAAAACGGGCAAGCCCTACTACAACGCACTGGTCTGGCAAGATACACGCACCGATAAGATTTGTGCCGAACTTGAACAGGATGGTGGACAGAACCGTTTCCGGGCCAAAGTTGGCCTGCCTCTTGCTACATACTTCAGCGGCCCCAAAATACGCTGGCTGCTTGATAATGTGGATGGTTTGCGGGCCGATGCCGAACGTGGCGATGCAGCCTTCGGCAACATCGACACCTACCTGGCGTGGCAGATGACAGGCGGCACCCAGGGCGGCGTACACGTCACCGATGTGACCAATGCCAGCCGTACTATGTTGATGAACCTGGAAACACTCGATTGGGACGACGAAATTCTGGGCATTATGGGGGTTCCACGCGAGATGCTGCCCGAAATTCGCCCGTCGAGCCAGGTGTATGGCGAATTGGCAAGCGGGCCGCTGAAAGGCATTCCGCTGGCGGGCATTCTGGGCGATCAGCAGGCTGCAATGGTGGGCCAGACATGCTATGATGTAGGAGAAGCCAAGAACACCTATGGTACCGGCAGCTTTATGCTGCTTAACACGGGCACCGATATTGTGCAGTCGAAGAGTGGCCTGCTCACCACGCTCTGCTACAAGATGGGCGATGCGCCAGCAGTCTACGCACTCGAAGGCAGTATCGCCATTACCGGAGCGTTGGTGCAGTGGCTGCGCGACAACCTGGGCCTGATTACCAATAGCGCCGAAATTGAAGCAATGGCGCAGACAGTTGAAGACAATGGCGGTGTCTATTTTGTACCCGCCTTCTCCGGTCTGTATGCACCCTACTGGAAGTCGAATGCACGTGGCGTGATTGCTGGTCTGACGCGCTATGTGAACCGGGGCCACATTGCCCGCGCCACCCTGGAAGCCACCGCCTGGCAGACCCGCGAAGTTGCCGATGCAATGGGGCAGGACTCCGGCGTTGACTTGAAGGCGCTCAAGGTGGATGGCGGTATGGTGCAGAACAATACCCTGATGCAGTTCCAGAGTGATGTACTTGGTGTGCCAGTTATTCGCCCCAAGGTGTCGGAAACCACCGCCCTTGGCTCGGCGTATGCGGCGGGCCTTGCGACAGGCTTCTGGAAGAACCTGGACGAACTGCGCCAGAACTGGGGCGTTGATAAGACCTGGGAACCGCAGATGGAGCATGCGCAGCGCGAAGAGAGCTACCGGATGTGGAAGAAGGCGGTAACACGCACGTTCGACTGGTTGGACTAAGCGCGAACCAGGGATCAGGCGTTGCGGTGGCTCCGTTCCCGTCGCGCCTGATCCCTGATACGGCTAGAAAGAGACCTGATGCAGAACACAACCCGACAGATACAGACCGACGTGCTGGTGATTGGTGGCGGTGCGACCGGGTTGGGCACTGTCCGCGACCTGGCAATGCGCGGTATCCGTACCGTCCTAGTTGAAAAGGGCGACCTGACCCACGGTACAACCGGGCGCTATCACGGCCTGCTGCACAGCGGCGGGCGCTATGTGGTAAAAGACCCGCAATCGGCAACCGAGTGCGCCGAAGAGAATGCTATACTGCGCCGTATTATGCCGCAGTATATCGAAGATACCAGCGGCTTCTTTGTGATTACCCCCTGGGACGACCCCGACTACGGCGACCGCTTCCTGAAGGCGTGCCACGATACCAGAGTACCTGTCCAGGAAATCTCGGTCGAAGAGGCCCTGCGCCGTGAGCCGGTGCTCAACCCGAAGATTAGCCGCGTGTTTGAGGTACCCGATGGCTCGGCAGACTCGTTTATGTCGGCGTATGGCATTGCACGCTCGGCAACACAGTATGGTGCATCCATTCTGAATTATCACTTTGTTACCGATCTGGTACGCGAAGGTGATCGCATTGTGGCGGCGATTGTCGAAGACTTGCGGACGGGCGAACACAAGCGCATCGAGGCGACCTATATTCTGAACACGGCGGGCGCATGGGCGGGCAAAATTGCTCAGCTTGCCGATCTGCGTGTAAACGTGATGCCAGGAAAGGGCACGATGATTGCGATGAATCACCGCATGGTGAACACGGTGATCAACCGCTGCAAGTTGCCTGCCGATGGTGATATTCTGGTGCCGATCCATACGGTGTCGGTGATTGGAACAACCGACATTCACGTGCTCGACCCGGATGTCTATGGCATCGAGCCGGATGAAGTCACCTTCCTGATGGAAGAGGGTGAAAAGATGATTCCCGGCTTTACACGCTACCGGGCATTGCGTGCGTGGGCGGGCGTGCGCCCGCTCTACCGCGAAGAGTCGAGCGCTGTCAGTGACCGCGACGTGAGCCGTGCCTACAAATTGCTTGACCACCGCAAGCGCGACGGAGTTGATGGGTTTATCTCGATTGTGGGCGGCAAGTGGACAACCTACCGCCTGATGGCCGAAGAGATTGTTGATATTGTTGCGGCACGGCTCGGTGTGAGCACGCCCTGCCGCACCGCACAAGAAGTTATTCCAGGCGGCGAAGAGAGCAAGCTCTACTGGCTGGGGCACAACCTCGCGCATGTCGAAGCTGACGATAGCTATGGCGACCTGCTCTGTGAATGCGAACTGGTGACCCGCAAACAGGTTGTACAGGCCATTCGGGGCGGGGCCGCCAACCTCGACGATGTGCGTCGCGAAACACGCCTTGGTATGGGGCCGTGTCAGGGCGGCTTCTGCACCTACCGTGCGGCTGCGCTGTGGGGCGAAGTGAAGCCCGATGCTGTGCCAACTAATGCCAAAAACAACGGCAAGTTGGCCCAGGACGGAGCCGGAATGCCGGGTACTGCGCTGGTGCGGCACTTCTTGCAGGAACGCTGGAAGGGCCTGACGTCGATTATGTGGGGCGACCAGTTGCGGCAGGCCCGCCTCGATCAACTAATCTATGTTGATACGCTGGGCATCGATCTGCTGCCGGAGCACATCCGCCCGCCGCAACCCGAAAACGAACTGGTAACAGGCCACCCTGCTATAGCCACGGAGTATCATCATGACTGAGCGAGCTATTGTAGTAGGGGCAGGGCTGGCCGGCTTGATGGGGGCGCTGGCACTTACCGAGGCAGGCTGTCGCCCACTGGTGCTTGCCAAAGGGCTTGGTATTACGCATTGGGTCGGCGGTACGCTGGATGTGCTGGGCACGACGGGTAATCAGTCGCTGCGGGTGGCGCTGGATGATCTGATCGCAAACAACCCCGATCATCCCTATGCGAAGCTTGGTATCAGCGAGATCGAAGCAGGTATCGCTCGTTTCCGTGCCGTGATGCAGCAGGCCCACTACCCGTATGCGGGCAGTCTGGAACGCAATATGATACTGCCCACCGCGCTTGGAGCACTACGCCCGACAGCGTATGCACCAATTACCATGGTAGCGGGCGATATGCGCCAGGGTGGTGAACTGCTGATTGCAGGCTTCCACGAACTGCGCGATTTTTACCCGCCACTGGCCGCTGCCAATTTGCGCGAGCAGGGTGTTGCTGTACGGAATGTGTATCTGGAGTTGCCGCCTTCTGCCAAGCGGCTAGACTATAGCACCCGTACCTTTGCTTTTTTCTTTGACGATCCCGACTTTCGGCAGGCCATCGGGCGACAGTTGCGCGAGGTGCGCGGCAAAGCCACCCGCATCGGGTTGCCTGCGGTGCTGGGCTTGCGTGATCCGGTGGAGGCGGTGGCCGACCTGCAACGCCTGACTGGAGCGCAGATCTTTGAGATACCAACCTTGCCCCCTTCCATTCCGGGCATGCGTCTGATGAATATCTTCCGCCGCACGATTGAGGCGGCAGGCGGGCGCGTGCAGATTGGTTCAACGGTCCACCGCGCCGGGGGCAACGCCGACCGGTTGACCCACCTGTACAGCGAGGCGGCGGCCCACGATCAGGAGCATCGGGTAGCGGTGGCGCTGCTGGCAACGGGTGGCATTGCAGGTGGCGGCATTGGCACCGATTACACCGGGCGTGTTTGGGATAGTGCGCTCGACCTGCCGCTGCACGCGCCTGCCGGACGCGAGGGCTGGTTTGCCAGCCGCTTTTTGCATCGGGAGGGACACCCGATCTTTGCGGCAGGTGTGGCAACCGATGACCAGTTGCGCCCGCTCGATAGTGCGGGCAATCTCGTCTACGAAAATGTTGCTGTCGCAGGTATGGCCCTGGCAGGCAGCGACCCGGTGCAGGAACGCTCGGTAACTGGTCTGACGGTGACGACCGGCTGGCATGCGGGGAACTTGCTCGCCCGCGCAATGCAGGCACATCTGGAGACGAGCAACTAACGTGAGAGTAACGATAGTATGACTTATATCATTCCAACCGACCATATTGAGCTATCGCTTGAGCAGTCGCTGGATCACTGTATCAAGTGCAATATCTGCACATCGGCCTGTCCGGTCAGTGCAGTGACCGATAAATTTCCGGGGCCAAAATATGTTGGCCCGCAGGCGCAGCGCTTTCGCCAGCCACGCCAGCCGACCCCCGACGAGTCGGTTGACTACTGTTCGGGCTGTCGAGTCTGCAATCAAGTCTGCCCAACCGGGGTACGCATTGCCGAATTGAACGGACGCGCCCGCGCTAAGATTGTGCAGCAGAAGGGCCTCCCGCTGCGGAATCGCATTCTGGGGCACGCCGATATTCTGGGTATGCTTGGCAGTGGCCCGCTTGCGCCACTTGCCAACACGATGCTGTCGCTGGCACCCGTGCGCTACCTCACCGAGCAGGTGATGGGCATTGCCCGCCACGCGCCGCTGCCCGCCTTCTCAACCTATACCTTCCGCTCGTGGTTCAAGCGCCGCGCCCGTAAGCAGGGCCGACCGAGCATCCTGTCCAATCGTAAGGTGGTGTACTTCCATGGGTGCGCCACCAACTATTATGAGCCGTGGGTAGGCAAGGCTGCCGTCGAAGTACTGGAGCATAACGGCTTCGAAGTTATTCTGGCAGAGCAGAACTGCTGCGGTCTGCCGCTGCTCTCGAATGGGGCATTTTCGCAGGCGCACAACTACCACCAGGGCAATCTGCGCAAGCTAGTACCCTACGTTAAGCAGGGTATTCCGGTGGTGGGTACCAGCACAAGTTGTACGCTTACACTGAAGGAAGAAGCGCCCGAACTGCTCGGCCTGCACGATGCCGACGTGAACCTGCTGGCTGAACATACCTACGATATCTTTGAGTTTCTGCGGATTGAGCACGCGCACGGACGCTTGCGAACCGACTTCAAGCCGCTTGACCGCACCCTGCCCTACCACGCGCCTGTCAGTTGCGGGCGCACCGCATCGGGCGACCTGCGCTCGATGTGCTGGAACTGGTGCCCGGTCTGCACCTGATGGAGAGCCAGAGCGATTGCTGCGGGATTGCAGGAACGTATGGCGTCAAAACAGAGAAGTATCAGATTGGTATGGACGTGGGGGCGGGGTTGTTCGACTTTGTGCGCCGCAGCGAGAGTGATCTGGCGTTGTGTGATTCAGAGACGTGCCGCTGGCAGATTACACACGGTGCAGGCGTTGCCAGCAAGCACCCGATAGAAATCCTGCGTGAAGCGTATGGATAGCGAGGTAGGTTTGTGGTTGGTATTCTGATTGTGTCGCATAGTGCGCGGCTTGCGGCTGGCGTGGCAGAGTTTGTGCAGCAGGTGGCCGGCGAGAAGGTTGCAGTGGCGGCGGTGGGTGGTACCGAAGACGGACGGATTGGTACCAACCCGGTCGCTATTCTGGAAGCACTGCAAGCGATGGACTCGCCCGATGGCACCCTGATCATGGTAGATCTGCTGGGGGCAATTGTGAGCGCTGAAACGGCGATTGAACTGGCGGGCGATATCAGGGCACGGATTAGCAATGCACCGCTGGTGGAAGGGGCCTACTTTGCTACGCTCAAGGCGGCGACGGGTGCCAGCCTCGATGAGGTGGAGCAGGAAGCGCTCAAGGCCCGCGAACTGGTGAAGGTTGCCGAGGCCGAACCATTGCATGCGGTTGCTGCGCCGGCCTCGGCAACCGAGCAGCCGACCCCCGGTATTGCCGAGGCAATTATCACGGTAACTCATCCAGTCGGGTTGCACGCCCGGCCTGCACGGGCCTTTTTCCAGAAGACCCGCGAGTTCAAGAGCAAAATTATGATCCGCAACCTGAGCCGCCCCGAAACAAACGAGGTGGTTGTCAGTCCGTTCAACCTGTTGCAAATCGGGGTGCGTACCGGACACCAGATCCGGTTGCGGGCCGAGGGCGAAGATCAGGCTGCCGCAATCGCGACCCTGGAGCAGTTTGTAAAAGACGACTTTGGTGAGAAAGCCGAAGCCTAGTATAAACGAGTTGTATTGATATGTCGCAGCACTATCAAGGAGTTGGCGGCGCGTCCGGAGTGATGGTCGGGCGTGCCTTTCGCTATCTTCCTACAGCAAGCACCAGCGCTACCACCGAAGCGCCAGAGGACGCCGACGAAGCAATGCAGCGCTTTGCCGTGGCGCAGCAAGAATCCGCCGCCAGTTTGCAAACCCTCGCCGACCGGATGCGCAGCGAAGGCCACGCCGCCGAAGCAGGTATCTTTGAGGCGCAGGCAATGCTGGTAGAAGACTTCACACTGACCGACGAGGTGGAGCAGCGGGTGCGCGGCGCGGGTATGTCGCTTGAGCAGGCGATCATCGCCGCAACCCGCCAGATGCACGACACCCTCGCTGCACTGGACGACCCCTACCTGCGCGAACGGGCCGCCGATATGCAGGCGGTTGAACGGGCTATGTTAAATACCCTGCGTGGCACAACGGCCACCTTGCGCGATCTGCCCGCCGGTACCGTCATCATTGCCCCCGACCTGACCCCCGCCGAAACATCTGAACTGCGCGGCAATACGGCACTCGGCTTTGTGACGGCATATGGTGGCCCGACCGGGCACACAGCAATTCTGGCGCGTTCGCTTGGTATTCCGGCAGTGGTGGGAGTGGGGCAGGATGTGCTGAATATTCCCGGTGGGGCTACCGTGATTGTAGACGGTGACCAGAGCTTACTGATTGTGCAGCCAACCGAGGCAGAGGTGGCCCATTATCAGGAGCGCGGCGCGGCCCAGGACGCAGCACAGATTCGCCGTGCAGCGTTGCGCGACACTCCAGGGCAGTTTGCTGATGGGCGACCGGTCGCGTTGTGGGCCAACATCGGGCGGCCTGACGAGGCACAGATTGCCCGCTCGTATGGCGCTGAGGGTATCGGGTTGTTCCGCTCCGAGTTTCTCTTTCTGGAGCGCAACGAGCCACCCACCGAAGATGAACAGTATACGGCTTACCGCACCACGCTGGAGGCCATGGAAGGGCGCACGGTCATTGTGCGCACTCTGGATATTGGCGGCGACAAGCCGCTGCCCTACTTGCCGATGCCGTCAGAGCCGAACCCCTTTCTGGGGGTGCGCGGGCTGCGCCTGTCGATGCAACGGCCCGACCTGTTCCAGGCACAGCTACGGGCACTGCTGCGGGCGGCCTCACACGGCGATATCTGGATTATGCTGCCGATGGTCGCCACGCTTGCCGACATCACATGGGCGCGTCAGCAGATGCGGGCCGCTAGCGAAGCGCTGACTGCCGAGCAGATAACCCATCGGGCGACTGTGCCGCTTGGTGTGATGATCGAAACGCCTGCCGCCGCGATGACCGTAGACCTGCTGGCAGCCGAGGCCGATTTCTTCAGTGTGGGCAGCAACGACCTGACCCAGTATATGATGGCGGTTGATCGCGGCAACCCGACCCTCGCGGCGAATTATCCCCACAATGCACCCGCCGTGCTGCGTATGATTGCCCAGGCTGCCGCATTTGCCAAAAAGGTCGGGCGGCACATCGGGGTGTGCGGCGAGCTGGGCGGTGTGCCCGATGTGGCCCCGTTGCTGGCCGCCGTCGGCATTGATGAACTGAGCATGTCGCCTGCCTCGATTCCGGTGATTAAAGAGCGGCTCCTTGGCACCACCCACGCCGATGCCCACGCCGCCGCCCGCCGTGTGATGGGCGTGACGGACTAACGCTTGCCCCCTCTTGACAGGGGCGTTCTCACGTGCTACGCTTTGATTGACCAGTCAATCAAGGATAACGCTATGGCACCACGCGACGAACACGACTACAACCAGCGCCGTCAGCAAATTATCGAAGGGGCGCTACGGGTCTTCGCTGATAAAGGCTTTGAGAAGGCCACCAATAAAGATATCGCACAGGCGGCGGGCATCGGTTCGCCCGGCTTGATCTATCATTATTTTGCCGATAAAGATGATCTGTTCCAGCGCGTCCTTGAGCATCATCTACCGATCTTTCGTATTCTGGAACAGGGCGAACGTATCTATGCTATGCCGCCGCACGAAGCTCTGCTGCTGATCACACATACGATTTTTGGGGTGCTCAACGATCCGATCAAAATAACATTTATCAAGCTCACTATCGGTGAAGCAATACGCCGTCCCGAACTTGCCGATCTGGTCGGACGCTTGCTGCCGGGGCGCGGGTTGCGGTTTCTCAGCAACTACTTTGAATACCTGATGGATCAGGGGGTGCTACGGCGAGCCGAGCCGCGTGCGCTGGCGCGTACCTTCATCGGGGCAATCCTGGCCTATATCATCACGGTTGTCGTTTTTAAACAGCCTGATCTGGTGGTAGTGACACCCGAAGTGATGGCGCAGACGCTGGTTGATACCTTTTTGAATGGGGCACTGGTAGAACGCGCACAGGCATAATTTTTTTATCTGCATTATTGATTGATTAATCAATCAAAATAAATAGGGCGCTAACAGAGGGAGACAATGCAACGCACAGGCTGGCAACGGGGTAAATGGAACTACGGTACGGTGGACGGTTGGCGGTGGTACTGCAATGGTTCGGGGTGCGCCTGACCGGGAGGTAATGTTGTGATAGGGATACGCTGGCGAAAAGTAATCCGTGATCTGCTGGGGCAGAAGACCCGTACTCTTCTGGTGGTTATTTCGATTGCGGTCGGCGTGTTTGCATTTGGCACCATCGCCGCCACCCGTGAAAACGTACTGACCGAACTTGACCGGGCGTATCTCAGTATCAACCCGGACAGTGCGATTATCACCACCGAACCGTTTGATGATGATCTGGTTGATGCCATCGACCGGATGCCTGAGGTAGACGCCGCCGAGGGTCGCCGCAAGGTGCCCGCCCGTATTTTGATCGGCCCAGATACCTGGTATGACATGGATCTGTTTGTGGTGCCCGATGATGGCATTGTAGCCGTCAATCAGGTACGGCCTGTATCGGGCGTATGGCCGCCACCCGATAAAACAGTCCTGATTGAGCGGAGTTCGCTGGGCCACACCCGTGCTGAAGTGGGTGATATAGTGCTGATCGAACTGGCGAACGGTGATCAGCGTGCGATGCAACTGGCGGGTCTGACTTACGATCTCAGCCAGCAACCGGCTCCCATTGCGGGCAAGGCGTTCGGCTATATCTCCTTTGAGACGCTGGAATGGCTTGGCGGCACACGCGGCTACGACGAAATACAGATTGTAGTGGCAGAACATGGCCGCGACGAAGGACACATCTGGCGCGTTGCCGAGCAGGTTGCTGACAAGATCGAACGCAGCGGGCGCGAGGTAATCAAGATCGATGTACCAACCCCCCTCCAGCATCCGGCAGAGGATATTGTTCGTACGATCACCATTATTCTGGCTTCGCTTGGCGTGCTCTCGCTGCTGCTCAGTGGCTTCCTGATTATCAATACTATCGGCGCAATTCTCACCCAGCAGATCCGCCAGATCGGTATTATGAAGGCGATAGGCGCACGTAACAGCCAGATTACCCTGCTGTATGTGGGCATGGTGCTGGCCTTCGGGGTGGCGGCGCTGGTGGTGGCGGTACCGCTCGGTTGGCTTGGGGCGCAGGGCTTCACCCGCTTTATGGCAGGGCAACTGAACTTTGATCTAGAGCAGATTCGGCTATCTCCACTGGTGTTGTTCCTGATGAGTGCGGCGGCGCTGCTCGTTCCCATCTTGACAGCATTACCGGTTATTCAGTCTACAGTGCGTGTGACAGTACGCGAGGCGCTTGACAACAACGGCACTGCCGGGGTGAGTAGCGGCAATAGCTGGCTCGACCGCCTGATAGAACGTATCCGTGGCTTGCCGCGTCCGTTGCTGCTCTCGCTGCGAAACACGTTCCGGCGCAAGGGGCGGCTCGTGCGCACGCTGGCAGCGTTGATGCTTGGCGGGGCGGTATTTATCAGCGTGCTGACGGTGCGTACCTCGCTCTTTCAGACGCTTGATAATTCGATTGCAACCAAACACTATGATATTCAAGTGCGGCTGAGTCATTCATACCGCGATAGCTATATTGTGCAGCAGGTGATACAAGTTCCAGGGGTGACGACAGTCGAGGGGTGGGGGTCGACTGAGGCCTTTCCCGTGCGGTCCGATGGCAGCGACGGCGAGAGCCTGACCTTGCACGGCCTGCCCGCCGATACTACTATGTTTGTGCCGCAAATGGACGCGGGGCGCTGGCTCCTGACGGAAGATGACCGGGCGATTGTGTTGAGTGACAACTACCTGCTGAAAGAGCCGAGTACCAGAATTGGTGACCGGGTGGTGCTGAAGGTGGACGACACCGAGCAGACCTGGTATGTGGTGGGCTTTACGCAGGAGTTGATGCCACCTATCAGCCCTGCCATCGGCTACATAACCTACCCCGCCTTTGTACAAACCTATGGTACACCGGGGCATGTCGGCAGCCTGCGTATTACCACTGTGCAGCACGATGCCGCCTATCAGGAAGCCATTACACAGCGCCTGAACAGCTTTCTTGAGCAGCAGAATATCGATGTGCGGCTGATTACTACCACGTCCGGAGACCGTGTGATCTTGAATGAGCGGTTTAACATTCTCACGGTGGTGCTATCGATGATGGCGCTGTTGATTGGCACAGTTGGCGCGTTTGGTCTGATGGGCACCATGAGCATCAATGTCATCGAGCGTACCAAAGAGATTGGTATTATGCGGGCCGTCGGTGCATCAGATGGAGCGATCCAGCAAATTGTGATTGTTGAGGGAGTCATCATCGGGTTGCTGGCGTGGGTGGCGGGCGCACTGCTCTCGCTGCCAGTCAGCCGCTTTATGAGTATGCGGATTGGCTTTGCCCTGCTCAATCAGCCACTTGCCTATACATATGCCAGTTTTGCGGTGGTATTGTGGCTGGGGGTGGTGCTGTTTCTGGCGGCAGTAGCGAGCTATTTACCGGCCCGCAATGCCTCACGCATGACGGTGCGCGAGGTGCTGGCGTATGAATAGGAACATAATAAGCACACCAAGAGGAAGTAGTATGTATCAGGATAGCATCTCTGCACCAGAACCGCTAACGAGCCGCGAACGTGAGGTATTATCGCTGGTCGCGGCAGGCCTTTCGAACCGCGCCATTGCCGAAGAGTTGCGTATTTCGCCCCACACTACCAAAACGCACACCCGCAGCATCTATGCCAAATTGACGGTACGCAACCGGGTGCAGGCAATCAATCGAGCCGTGGCGCTTGGCCTGCTGCCGTGAGCGTCTGACCGCTTCCATCTGCCCCGCTCTGCTCTGGCGCGGAGCGGGGTTGTGTATGCAAATTGCTACTTGACAGTGCCTTGACTAGGGGTACAATACTAACAAACGTTAGGTTGTATGGGTGGTGCGAGGATATGGAAGGTACCGAAAACAGTCCGGCCCGCGAGCGTGTACTGACCGTTGCCGAGCGGCTTTTCAGTGAACGGGGTTATGCTACGGTGACACTGCAAGATATTGCGGGACAGCTTGGGATGCGGAAGGCATCGCTGTATAATCATGCACCGGGTGGCAAAGAGCAGTTGTATGTAGAAGTGATGGAACGCAATCTGGCACGGCATCAGCATGGCATCGAAGCGGCATTGACAGGTGCCGAGCCACGTACGTTGCGGGCACAGTTGCGGGCGGTATCGCGCTGGTTGCTCTCGCAGCCTGCCATCAATGTCGCACGGATGCAACGCATTGATATGCCAGAAATTACCCCCGAACATGCTACCCGCTTGATGGGCGCGGCGTATCAGGCGCTGATGGTGCCAATTGAACGGGCCGTTGAAGCAGCCTACCGACGCGGCGATATTCGGTTTGTGAATGGAGCGCTGGTGGCGGGTATCTTTCTGACCAATATTGAAGCGATTCGTGATCTGTATCAGTACGATGCACCAGAGATACCGCTTGAGGTGGTGGTGGATGATGCAATTGATATTTTACTCGATGGGCTTCATCGTCGCTAGGATATTTTTTTGTCCGATCAAACTAACTAACGGTTGTATGTAAGAAAGGAAACAAGATCATGGCTTTGCAAGCACAGTCGTCGGGTGGGTTTTTGCAGCGCGTGTTTCAGCCGGAAGAGTACAAATGGTGGCACGCCGCCCTGTTCGGCGTAGCGGTCAATCTGCCTCCAGTGCTGGTCGGAGCCTTGCCGCTGATTAGATCGGGCGGCAGCGATGAGGCGTTCTACAAGTCAATGCAGCAAGCGTGGTATGCGCCCCCTGCTTGGGCCTTCGGGCCAGTGTGGGCCTTCAACAACATCACCACCCTGTGGGGCAACCTGATCCTACTCAACAAGCCAGCACACACGCCCTACCGCACCTCGCTGCTGCTAGTGCAGGGTGCAAGCTGGTTTTTGTTTGCGACGTTCGGTATTGTCTACTTTGGAATGAAAAGCGTTATTCTGGCATTCGGCTGGACATTTGCCGATTTGCTGCTGACCCTGCTCAGCCTGTGGTTGGCGGCCCGCATCGACCGCCGCATTGTGCTCTCGCTGGTGCCGCTCACCCTGTGGTTGCTGCTGGCTTCGGCGGTGGCAGCCTACCAGGTGCTCTACAACCGCGACATCCTGTTTGATGTGGGGCCGTGGCTGTAAACGTGAGGGGGCATGTGGTAGGGGGAGGTGCGGCTTCAAGCTGCACCTCCTGAACTATACTATTGCGTGAAAGAGACCATTACACATTACTCTTCACCTGTTTGTAACAGGTTACTCATACGGCGCACATCGCTCCAGTTGGTGCGCTCCTCAATGCTGGCAATCGGTGTATAAAGCGTATCAAGTGCAAAGGTCTGGATCGCATACCGGCGACCATTGACATAAATCTTGGTGCTCTCTCCAATCGGGCTACCGAGCGGACGACCAGCACGCGCCTCCTGCATCACAAACTGATGGAACGCCCACGTAGGATGATATTCCAGTTCGGTAGCCTGGAATGTCTCCATCATCAGGCCGGTTGCCAGGTCGGGGTAGCGCCGCAAGTCCTGCCCAATCCAGAATTCGGGGTCGCGGCCCTGCCACGCTGCCACCCGCCGATGCACATTGTCAATATACACCTGCTCATCGTTGCCATCCGAGGCGGGCGCGTACACTGGAATAACATCGGCAACCGTGACCAACCCACGATTAACATAGCGATACAGGATCAGCTCACACCAGTCGCGCATGCCTTCCTGCCACGAAGCAAAGATCACAAAGGGGCCAGTGGAGTTGTAGACAACACCCGTCACCCGGTTCGGGTTGACCGCAGCACGTTGGCCGCCCCAGTTCTTCATATCGTAGCTGATACACATACCAGTAGTACAGAACTGCGATTCCTGGGCAAAGAAGGCCAGTGCAATCGCCGGATCAAGGCCGTAGCCCACAATAATATCGTACAGTTCGTCGGCGTGTGGTGCGGCAGGCGACGTCCCCCCACCGCCGATGCCATCCCACAGCAAACGGGCAAACAGTTCGCGGGAGATGCGCGGCGGCGATACCATCGTTGGGGAGCCATTCTGGGCCAGCGGCGCAGCGACAGGCGCAGCAGCAACAGGTGCGGCAGTATCGGCGGCAGTTGTTGCAGGAACAGGATGCTCACGGTCGAGGGGTGTGCTGCTGGTGTCGGCATAGGCCGGGGTGACCGTAGCGGGCTTTGCCTGCGCTATCAGCAACAACACCACTGCCGTTGTACCAATCAGCGCGAGCAAGCCCACGCGGTGCTGCTCGCGGTGCAACAGGCGCGGCAGGCGCGGCAGTGCCAGCAACCCCGCCAGCCATAGCAGACCAATCGCCACCCGCAGCGCTGCCTGCATCGTCAACAGGTTGGCAAGCACCGCCAGCGGCAGGGTACAGGCTGCCAGTACAAGCATTCCCAACACGATGGGTTCGACCGTTTGCTGCCACCACGCTGCGGCAGCGGGCTGGTTCTTCGAAGCGTGCATCAATTCCTCCTGCATTCCTGGTATAGAAACGGTGGGGCGGCTACACAAGCGCACATTGCTCGGAGCGGCACACAGAACGCGACGGGATGAGTAGGGATGTGATTGTGCAGTGTGCGACAAACTGTAAAGCAATAGATGTATTCTGTGTGCTATTGTAGCATAAACTCTCAACAAAACAACTACAGAAACAAGACGCACATCAGTATATTGGTCATGGATGCGCCCTGACAATCAGGGTGATGGGTAAATAGGACTAAGTATCTATTGCTAAGATCAAGCGGGAGATGGTATAGTGTTGACATAGTAATTGGTACTAGTTCTTATTGGAGGCAACAAAATGCTGCAGAGCTTTTTCGCAAAGGAAGAAGGCCAGGGTCTGGTCGAGTACGCACTCATCCTGGTTCTGATCGCTATCGTGGTCATCGGTATCCTGACGGTGCTCGGCGGTCGCGTGAGCGAAGTGTTCAGCGACATCAACAGCGGTCTGGGCGGCGACTAATTCGCCTGCGTTCTGTGATGGACACGGGGCTACTTCGGTAGCCCCCTTTTTTATGCATGAAAAAGCCCCCTACGCCCGGAATGGCAAGGGAGCTTTTGATCGGCTGACACCAACGAACGTGTTATGCAGATTCTTTCAGGGCCGAAATCAGATCGAGCATGCCCTTCTTCGCATCGGCAAACAGCATCACCGTATTATCAGCCGCAAACAGCGGGTTCGGGATGCCTGCAAAGCCAGGGCTGAGGCTGCGCTTGACCACAATCACGCTGCGTGCATGGAGCACATCGAGGATCGGCATGCCAGCGATGGGGCTACTGGGGTTGGTGCGGGCTTCGGGATTGACCACGTCATTTGCACCGATCACAATCGCGACATCGGTCTGCTCAAAGGTGGGGTTAATCTCGTCCATCTCCTTGAGCTTCTCATACGGAATATCGGCCTCGGCCAGCAGCACGTTCATATGACCGGGCATACGGCCTGCCACCGGATGGATTGCAAACTCAACTTCGGTGCCGCGTGCTTCGAGCAGGTTGGTCAGTTCGCGCACGGCGTGCTGGGCCTGCGCCACGGCCATACCAAAACCGGGCACAATCACCACCCGGCCCACGCCATCCAGCAGCATCGCCAGTTCTTCGGGCGACGACGACTTGACCTTGCCGCCATACACTTCGTCGGCAGAGGGGCCAGTATCTTCTGCTACCCACACACCAAACAGCACGTTGGTCAGCGAGCGGTTCATAGCGCGGCACATAATCGCCGAGAGGATGAGGCCCGATGCACCCACCAGCGAGCCTGTGATGACCAGCACGGTGTTGTTGAGGACAAAGCCGGTTGCACAGGCGGCCAGTCCGGAATACGAGTTGAGCAGCGCAATCACCACAGGCATATCTGCGCCGCCGATGCCAATGACCAGCGAAACACCGAGAATGGCCGCTACCAGCACAATGCCCCAGTAGGCCAGGACCGCAGTGGGGTCAATCACCAGCCATACCCCAAGCCCAATTGCAACCAGCAGCAGCAGAATATTGAAGGCCTGCTGACCGGGCAGGCGCGGCGGGTCTTTGATAAACCCTTCGAGCTTGCCATACGCGATAAAGCTCCCCGTCAGCGTGACCGAACCGATCAGGCCGGAGAGCGCCGTTGCAATCGTAAATTGCAGCGTCATCACAAGATTGCCTGCCGTAAAGAACTACGGATGGCGGTGCAGAATCTCGGTCAATTCGGCACCGGCGACCAGGAACGATGCTGCGCCGCCGAAGCCGTTCAAAAGTGCCACCATCTGCGGCATAGCGGTCATCTCGACACGCTGCGCCATCAGTGCACCGATGGCGGCCCCGATCACCAAGCCCAACAATACCCATTGAAGCCCGATAATCTGATTGCCAATCAGGGTAGCAACCACGGCCAGCAGCATCCCGACCGCGCCCAGCAAGTTGCCGCGCACCGCCGTGCGCGGGTGGGTTAGCCCTTTGAGACCATAAATAAACAGTGCCGAAGCAAGCAAATAGCTTAAATTGACGAGTGCCAGACTCATGGCGGTATTTCCTATATTCTACTTAATCTTTTTTGCGGAACATTGCCAGCATACGATTGGTGACCAGAAAGCCCCCTACCACGTTGATGGTTGCGACGATAATTGAGAGGACACCCAGAATGATGGTAAGGATATTTTCGCCCGCTCCCGCCGCGACCACTGCACCAATTAGGGTAATACCCGAAATGGCATTCGAGCCAGACATCAGCGGAGTGTGCAGGGTAGGTGGCACCTTGGTGATAATCTCAAAGCCCACAAACATCGCCAGGGTAAAGATGGTCAGAAAAATAAACAAGTTCTCCATTGGATTGCCCTTGTCTGTGTAGTGTATACGAAACCAGCCCGTCCAGTGCCGTACCTCTGTGCCATGGTGTACTGGTCAACGGGCTATGAGGATATGTGGTAACAATGTGTGTTTATGCGTTCTACTACGACCAATGCACCTCAGGCTGCGGGAGTAGCCACCTCAAGCATGCTCTTGATGCGAGGGTGAACAACTTCGCCACCCTGCGTCACAAGCGTATCGCGGGTAATCTCATCGTCCAGCTTCAGATTGAGTGCCCCATCTTTCACCAGATGGCGTAGGAAGGTTGTCACGTTGCGGCTGTACATCTGGCTGGCGTGGTAGGCCACGGTTGCTGGCAGGTTGGAGGGGCCAAGGATGGTGACACCGTTTTCGACCACCGTTTCATCCACGCGGGTCAATTCGCAGTTGCCGCCACGTTCGGCAGCCAAGTCGATGATTACCGATCCCGGAGCCATCCCATAGACAGCGGCACTTGTGACCAGCAGCGGCGAACGCTTGCCCGGAATAGCAGCAGTTGTAATAACAACATCGTTGCGTGCCACCACTTCGGCGAGTAGTTCACGCTGGCGGCGGTAGAAGGTTTCGTCCATTGCTCTGGCATAACCGCCCGCACCCTCGGCACTGCCCGTGTCCAGTTCAAGCTCCACAAACTTGGCCCCGACGCTCTGGACCTGGTCTTTCA
>JAAUSQ010000060.1 GCA_012033195.1 Chloroflexaceae bacterium | reverse complement strand
CTCTTCCCATCGGAGCCAGTCAGCGAAAAAAGACCTGTGGACGCACTTCCGTGCCGCCTATAGCAGCGAGCCGTTTGTGCGCATTGTGCGCGAGCGGCAAGGCTTGCACCGCCTGCCCGAACCGAAGATCCTGGCGGGCAGCAACTTTGTAGATGTCGGCTTCGAGGTGGACGAGGCAACCGGTCGCATCGTGGCGATTGCCGCCCTCGACAACCTGATGAAGGGTGCGGCTGGCACCGCAGTGCAGTGTATGAACCTGATGTGTGGCTTTGACGAACGACGCGGGCTTGAGTTCCCTGGCCTGCATCCGGTATAGGGAGACGTGATGGCATTCACAGCAACCAATCAGCTTGGCGTTCCAGTGTTTCTTGTTGACCAGAACCCGGCAAGCGAACAGTATCATCAGGCGGCGCAGTTGTTTGCGCTGTACGATTATCTCAAGCAGCAGGGCTTTGGTGTGTTCAGCATCCGCGAATCGTTGCAGGCCGTGAGCGAAGGGCGCGATGGCACATTGCAGGGCTTTTATCTCAGCAGCGACGAAGCCTGGGAAAGTGTCCAGTTTATGGAACGGCTCGGCGTGGGCGTGGTCGAGTTGCCGGCCTTCCCGCTGAACCAGCCCGGACAGGCCAGCAATCGCCGCCTGATTGCGCGGGCACACGAGGCCGGATTGCAGATTGCGTTTGCCGCGCATGCCCGTTGTGTCGCGCTGGATGTGCAATCGGCGCACGCGGCAGGCTTCCGGCGCATCCATCTGTATATCGGTACCAGCAAGATCAAGCAGGCCACTGCCGGCGCAACCGTCACACGGATGGCAGAGAAAGCCTACGAGAGCATTGCGCTGGCGCGGCAACTTGGCTTCACGTCGGTGCGTATCAGCACCGAAGATGCCTTCCGCACTACGCTCGACGATTATGAGGCATTTTATACGCGCCTGCAAGAACTGCTGGCTGCCAACGATGTACGGGTCAATGGGGTAGGCATCCCCGATACCGTCGGTGTCTCGACGCTCGAAGAACTAGGCGACCGGATTGCTATTCTGCAACGGGTGGGTATTCAGTTCGATTTTCTGGAATGCCACATTCACAACGACGTGGGCAATGCCGACCAGATTTATCTTGAGACCCTGCTGCTCTGTATGCGGCTCGGCATCACGATGCTGCCCGACTTTTCGATCCTGGGCATTGGCGAGCGCAACGGCACCATCGGCCTGAGTTCGCTGCTGGAAGCAATTTACCGCCGCCTGATCCAGTTGTATCCACGCCGCATGCCCGAAATACGGCAGGCTGTACGCGAACGCTTGGGGCGGCTTCCGTCGGGCGAACTGTTTGTCAATGTCTACAACGACGCGGACAAGTTCTTTTACAACATTCTGGCGCGAACAGGCTTTATCTTCGACCGTAGCCCGTTTTCGTCCAACACCGAATATGATGGCAGTGGTGTGCATGCCGATACCACTCTGCGGGCCTTTCATCTGGCGCTGGCAGAGGGCCGCACTGGACAGGAGGCGATTGAGATCGGCAACAGTGCCTATTGTGGGGCGCTGCCGCTGTACGATATGCCGCTCCGCACGCCAGTGCTGGCCTGCTTTGGCTGTGGCAAGAGCAACGTGCGCTACTGGCGCGAACGGGCCGATATGCGGCTACGCCCACCGCACGAGGTGCGCGAGAGCGTGGCACGGCTGGGCGGGCAACTTGGCGCGGATGGCGCATTCGAGGGCAACACGCACGATGATAATGCCCTGGATGAATATATTGCGCGGGCGATCCGCATCTTTAGTGTGATGCAAAATGGCATGACCCATCAGGAGGCGATGGAGTTGCTGAATATGTTCTACTTCAGCGATGGCAGCCCCACCAGCCAGCCAGTTGCTGCGGTCTTTTATCAGGGCCAGCCATAAGCGGAGGACGATCCAATGATTGTGGTAAAAGTCGGCGGTGGTGCGGGTATCAACTATGATATGCTCTGCGAAGACCTCGCGATGCTCAAGCGGGGCGGGCACGAAATCATCCTCGTGCATGGTGGCTCGGATGAGACCAACCGCCTGAGCGAGCAACTGGGGTATCCAGCGCGGTTTGTGGTTTCTACATCGGGGCACACTAGCCGCTACACCGACCGCCAGACGCTTGAGATTTTTATGATGGCGACGGGTAAAATCAACGGGTTGTTGGTTGAAAACTTGCAGCGGCTCGGCATCAATGCAATCGGGGTGCGTGGCCTGGATGGGCAACTGCTGTCGGGCAAGCGCAAGGCCGTGCTACGGATTATCGAAGATGGCAAGCAGAAGGTGCTGCGCGACGATTGGACGGGCACCATCGATCAGGTCAATACGGGATTGATAACATTGTTGCTGAAGGGCGGCTACCTGCCCGTCGTGGCTCCTATCGCGTGCAGCTTCGATGGTGAGGCGATCAATGTGGATGGCGACCGCGCCGCCGCCGCAATAGCCTCGGCACTGGGCGCAAACACGCTGCTGCTGCTCACCAATGTGCCGGGGTTGCTGCGCCGCTTCCCCGATGAGTCCACCCTGATCACCCATATCGAGCGGGGCAACCTGGATGCCTATATGGAGATTGCTCAGGGCCGGATGAAAAAGAAAGTGATGGGCGCGGGTGAAGCACTCGAAGGCGGTGTGGGGCGGGTCATTCTGGCCGATGCCCGCCGCGAGAGTCCGGTCAGTGCCGCACTCGCCGGACAGGGCACGGTGATTGAGTAGGGAACCGAGCAGCACGCACAACCGAGAGAGCCTGGAAAGTAGAGCTATGACCATAACACAGGGGACCCTCACCAATCAATCGATCATTGAAAGCGAACTGGCCCATACCAGTGGCGTCTATCCCAAGCGTGGCATTGCGATTGTGCGCGGTGCCGGGGCGCGGGTGTGGGATGCCGACGGGCGCGAGTATATTGACTGTACCAGCAGCCAGGGGTCGGCGAACCTAGGTCACGCCCACCCTGCCGTGGTCGCCGCAATTCAGGAACAGGCCAGCATTCTGATGAGTTGCACCGAGATCTTTCCCAACGATCAGCGGGCAGCCTATCAAGAAGAGTTGACCGCTGCGCTACCGGCGGGGATGGAGCGGGTGTTTCTGTGCAATTCGGGCGCAGAGGCCAACGAAGGCGCACTCAAGTTTGCACGGTTGCTCACCGGGCGACGTGGCATTGTTGCGGCAAAGCGCGGCTTTCATGGGCGCACGATGGGCGCACTTGCTACCACCTGGGAGCCGAAGTACCGCGAGCCGTTTGAGCCGCTGATCGCGGGTGTCTCGCACGTTGCGTATAACAAGCTCGATGAACTGGACGCTGCCGTCACCGCCGAAACTGCCGCCGTGCTGATTGAACTGGTGCAGGGCGAAGGCGGTGTGCGGCCTGCCGACGCCGATTATGTGCAGGGTGTTGCGCGTATCTGCCGCGAACGGGGCGCACTGCTGATGGTGGACGAGGTGCAAACGGGCTTCGGGCGTACCGGGCGGCTGTGGGCCAGCCAGCATTATGGCATCACACCCGACCTGATGCCGATCTCCAAGTCGATAGCGGGCGGCCTGCCGATGGGTGCAATCGGCATCCACGGGCGACACGGCACGCTCCCGCCTGCCACGCACGGCACCACCTTCGGCGGCAACCCGCTGACGTGTGCGGCAGCCGGGCAACGCTACGGGTGTTGCAAGCGGAAGACCTGCCACGACAGGCGGCTGAGAAAGGCGCGTATCTAGTCGAGCGGTTGCAGGCGCTCAACCTGGCGCGGGTGCGCGAAATTCGTTCGCTTGGCCTGCTGATCGGGTTGGAATTGAAAGAGCGGGTACAGCCCTTTCTGGTACAACTAATGGAAGCGCATGCAGTCCTGGCGCTGCCCGCTGGCCCGACTGTGCTGCGTCTGCTCCCGCCGCTGGTCATCGAGTACGAGCAGCTTGACCGGGTGATAGCAGCAGTGGCGGCGGTGCTGTCGTCGGGAGACTGAAGTCCCCGCCTACGGCTACCAGGCCCGCCTGCGCGGGCTGTAGCATCAGCCCGGTTCATCAGTGCCGAGTATACAACGACGGAGTAAGCCAATGCATCAACGCGATACTACAACTGACTTTGAGCCGGTGCGCTTCCTCGAAGAACTCGTGCGGATCGAGAGCTATTCGGGCGAGGAGACTGCCGCCGCGCACTTTCTGGTAGCGACCATGCAGCGCCTCGGAATGCATAGCTTTGTTGACGCGGCGGGCAATGCGGTTGGTATCGTTGGGGCGAGCGACCCGGCCCACCTCGAAGCACCGCTCGTGCTGCTTGGCCATATCGACACGGTGGGCGGTGTGGTACCTGTTCGCACCGAAGGCGGCAGGCTGTACGGGCGCGGTACCGTCGATGCCAAGGGACCGTTTGCAACGTTTGTGGTGGCGGCAGCGCAACGGCTGGCACGTGGCCCACTGCAACGACCGCTTGTGCTGGTTGGTGCCGTCGAAGAAGAGGCGGCTTCATCGAAGGGAGCGCACTACATTCTTGATAAGTACACACCAGCAGCCTGCATCATCGGTGAGCCAAGCGGCTGGGATAAGCTGACGCTGGGCTACAAGGGGCGGTTGCTGGTGGAAGGACGCTGGCAAACCGATAGCGCCCACAGCGCGGGGCGCAATGTGCCTGCCGCCGAGCGTGCGGTGAGCTTCTGGAACGCCATCCAGGGCTACTGTATTGCATATAACGAAGACAAAACGCGCCTGTTTGATCAGGTGTTGCCGTCGTTGCGGGCGATCAATTCGGGCGGCGATGGGCTGCGCGAGTGGGCATCGCTCACGGTGGGGCTACGCCTGCCGCCGGAAGTGCAGCCTGCCGAACTGGAAGAGCTACTCTGCACGTTTGCCAATCAGGGCGATCTGTCCTTTAGAGGGGGCTGTATGGCGTATCAGGGCGACAAAAACAATACACTGGTGCGGGCAATGCTCAAGGGAGTGCGGGCGGCGGGTGGCAAACCGGGCTTTCTGCTTAAAACGGGCACCTCGGATATGAACGTGGTCGGCCCGGTGTGGCAATGCCCGATCCTGGCGTATGGCCCCGGTGACTCAAGCCTCGACCATACGCCCGACGAGCATATTGAAATTGCCGAATATCAGCGGGCAATTGATACGCTTACTATCGCGCTGCACGAGTTGACGTAATGCCACAGCCAGCAATGGTACTAACCTAGAGTGTGCCTATGTTTGAGCAGATATTCGAGCGTACCTCCCGCCGCTAGCTCTGGCCGCCACCTCAAAAAGCTCTTTCCCCTTCCTGTTCACCTGTTTCGTGCCCGTCTTACGCCATCACTCCTGCAAAAATATGCGATAATATACTGACCGTCACAGACAATCACAGAGCTAAAACATTCAAGCAAGGATTACTCTATTGACTTCTTTTCTGACACATCAGCGTGCGGCGTTGCTTGCCCTTGGCACCGCAACACCGCGCTATCAGGTAGAGCAGGCTGCCGTGGGTGAATGGACGGCGTGCTCGTTTGGTGATAGCGCCACAACTCAGCGCTGGCTGAAACGTCTTTATCAGAGCACAGGTATTGAAACCCGGTACTCGTGTTTGCCCGATGCACTGCTGCCCCCGGATGATGCCCGGTTTGCTCCGGGGCACGATCTAGCTGATGCCCCAACGACTGCCGAACGTATGGCAATCTATGAGCGCGAGTCGGTGGTGATCGGGGCCGAGGCTGCCCGCCGTGCGATTGCCGATTATCGCGGCCCAGATGCGCCCGACGAAGCAGCCGTTATTCATTCCATCACGCACCTGATCACGGTGAGTTGCACCGGCTTTTTTGCACCGGGCCTCGACCAGATGATTGCCCGCGCCGTGGGCCTGCGTCCCGAAACCGAGCGGGTGCTGATCGGGTTTATGGGCTGCGCTGCCGCGTTTAATGCGCTACGACTTGCCAGCCAGATTGTGGCCGGTCAGCCAACCGCACGGGTGTTGATCGTCTGTGTTGAACTGTGTTCGCTGCATATTCAGCCGAGCAAAAAGCTAGCCGATCTGATTGGGGCGGCGATCTTTGCGGATGGGGCAGGCGCGTGCATTGTCGGACGACCGCACCCCGAACAGGGCGATGTGTTTGCAATCGACCACTTTTATACCGAACTGACCCCGGAGGCCGAGTCGTTTATGGTGTGGCGCATTGGCGATTGGGGCTACACCTTGCATCTCTCGACGCAGATACCCGAACGCCTCGCGGAGATTGCCCCGCGTGCCCTGCTGCGGCTGTTCAACGACCAGCCACCCGACCTACGCTTCTGGGCGATCCATCCGGGGGGGCGGGCGATTGTTGATCGGCTGGAGGAGATCTTTCATCTGTCTGCCGAGCAGGTTGCACCGAGCCGCGAGATACTACGCTGTTATGGCAATATGTCATCACCAACGGTGCTCTTTGTGCTGCAAGAATATCGCACCCATCTGCGCCAGCAGGCTGACGATACGCCAGTTGATGGCGTGGCGATGGCATTCGGGCCGGGTCTGGTGACCGAACTGGCACACCTTGTGTATGTGCCTGCGGCGGTGTTGCCGCTGCCAATGCAGAACGGGAGTGCACTCCGGTATGCTGCGTATTCCTGACTTTACAAAGCGCTCGGAAGCAGCCGAGTTGATGGATGACTACAGCATTGGCGGGCACGAACTGACCGAAGCTCTGGCTCAGCTTCGCCGCATCAATCTACTGCTTGGGGCAGCCTTCCCGCTGCTCGAAGGGGTGATGTACTGGTGGCGGCAGGCGGGGCAGCCCTCGTGCCTGACCATCCTCGATGTTGGGGCCGGTTCGGGCGACCTGAACCACCTGCTGCTGCGCTGGGCGACACTGCGCCGCGTCCATCTGCGTATCACGCTGCTGGATATTCACCCGGACACCTGCGCGGTTGCTGCCGCCTATTACCACGATGAGCCACGCATTCAGGTGCAGCAGGGCGATGTATTTACATTGCCGCCACAGTGCGCCGACATTGTAACGGCTTCGCTCTTTACTCATCACTTCCCCGATCCGCAGCTTCCGGCGGTGGTGGCGGCTCTGACACGTGCGGCGCGTGTGGGTGTGGTGATCAACGATCTGGAGCGGCATCCCGTGGCGTGGGCCAGCATCTGGCTATTAACGCGGCTCTTTTCGCGCAACCGGATGATCTGTCACGATGCGCCGCTCTCGGTGCGGCGGGGCTTTCGACGGCCCGACTTCGAGCGCTTGCGGGCTTACCCTGGCCTGACGCGGCTACACTATCGCTGGCGGCCCCTGTTTCGCTATCTGGTGACACTGCCCGGTAGCGCGGGTGTGTCGGTGTAAGCATCATACCTGGAAAGATAGACGATGTACGATTGTATTGTTGTTGGTTCAGGGCTGGCGGGCAGTAGTCTGGCGACGGTGTTGAGCAGGCAAGGCTGGCATGTGCTGCTCCTGGAGCGCCGCCACCTGCCACAGCATAAGGTATGTGGCGAGTTTCTATCGCCCGAAGCGCAGGCTATTCTGGGGGGGTTGGGTCTGTACGATACGGTCGCCCATCTGCACCCGGCGACGATGGACATGGCGCGGCTAACGACCCCGGCGGGCCTGCATTTGCATGTGCAGTTGCCCGGTCAGGCGTGGGGTGTTAGTCGGTTTGCACTCGATGCGGCACTGCTGGCGGCGGCGGCTGAGGCGGGCGCTACGGTTCGAACAGGCATAACGGTGACAGGCACCACCCCGACCAGCAGTGGGCATATAGTTGCGGCACGCTGTGGGCAGGATCAACTCACCTTTACGGCGCGGGCGGTCGTTGTGGCATGCGGGCGCAACCCGGTTCCGGCGCTGCGCCCTGTACCCGATGCGCCACGCCCCACCATCGCCCAGACCCATATCGGCGTGAAGTGCCACTACACCAACCTTGCTATGCCGCCACAGGTTGAGTTATACCTCTTTCCAGGGGGCTACGTGGGCTTGTCGCCCGTGGAAGATGGGCGGGCCAACCTGTGCTTGCTAACCACCCACGCCGCTTTTACGGCTGCTGGTGCTTCTGCCGAGGCGATGCTGGCAGCAGTATGCCACTGGAACCAGGCGCTTGCTCGGCGGCTCCAGGAAGGCACATTCCTGCCTGATACCCAGGTGACAGTAGCCTCGGTTGATCTCAAGCAGCGTGCTGTACCCTGGAATGGGGTGGCGCGGGTTGGGGATGCGGTCACAATGATACCGCCGCTGTGTGGGGATGGAATGGCGATGGCGCTGCGTTCAGCACAGCTCTGTGCGCCGCTGGCCCACGACTTTCTACGCGGAGCCTGTTCGCTGGCAGGGTGGGAAGAACGCTATCGGCAGCAGTGGCACCGCACCTTCGACCCTGCAATGCGGGTCGGGCGTATGTTGCAGGCCGCCCTGATCCAGCCCGGAGTACACGATATGCTGCTGCTGCTGGGCAATATCCTGCCCCCACTGGCACGCACGGCAGTCCATACGACCCGCGCCACGCGCTAAAACCTGATAGTATAGATATTCTCAATCGTTATTTTATAAAAACTCCTCTGGCGAACGCTGGAAGTGGTATACTTTACGAAAGTGTGACCAGAACTAGTAGTTTTTGGAGAGGGTTGTATGATAGTAGATACCGTGTTTGAAACGCCGATCACCCTGGATCGCGATCAGTTCATGCGACAGCTTATCTCCAGTCTTGGTCATCTTAATGAAGGCATTCTGGGCAGCGATGTTGCCGGCGCGTATATTATGAACGTGGGCCTCTCGATGGGGGCCGCAATCGAGGCCCAGTACAAACAGTTTTGGGGCATCGAGCGCTCTTTTACCCTGGATGAATACGCTCACGTTATTATTGATCTCAAGCAGAAAATCAAAGGCAATTTTTCATTAGTCTCGAAGGATGCGCAGAAGGTGGTGGTGCATACCACCTCGTGCCCCTTTGATACGTTTGTGCGTCGGTCGCCGTCGCTCTGCTTTATGACCAGTTCGGTCTTCGGGGGCATTGCGGCACGCAACTTTGGCTATGCCAAGGTGATACTGCACAAACGAATTGCCCTGGGCGATCCAGGGTGTTATGTGACGGTCTACTTGCAGCGCATACCAGAGGCTGAAGCAGCAATCGGCAAAGAGTATGCGCCCGATCAAGAGCAGGCTAGCCCCGATATTGCCGAGCAACTGCGCCTGATGGACAGTGTGCGCCGTCTGCGGATGCAACTGGGTGAGACGACGGCCCGCTGGGAAGAAGTTGTGCAGAATGCTGCTGAGGCAATCTGTCTGCTCTCAACCACTAACGTATTTACATTTGCCAATGGGCAATGGCGCACCGTGATTGGGGCCGAAAGCGAGGAGTTGATCGGCCATACGTTCCTGAACATTGTCCATCCGGCTGATCAGGCGACGTGTACAGCAATCTTGGCGAATGTGCTCCAGGGCACGCGGGTGATCGGGCATACCTGCCGCATACGTCACCGCAACGAGACATGGCGCACGGTGACGATCAGCCTGAGTGCAATCCGCAATGAGCACGGGATTATTCACGGGGTGCTTGGCATTGTGCGTGATGTTACCCTTGAGCGCGAAGTGCAGCGCTTGAAAGACGACCTGCTTTCAACCACTTCGCACGAGTTCCGCACACCGCTGACCACGATACGCGGTATGACCGAAGTGTTGCTGCGGGCATTGGAGACGCAGCACGCGTTTACGCCGGAACAACTTGCTCAGCGCTTGCAAACTATTCAGCGCGAAACCGACCGCCTGATCCATCTCAGTTCCGATCTGCTTGATGCCTCGCGGCTGCAAAATGATGTGCTGCCTATTCGCCGCGAGATGCAGAACATTGTGCCGCTGCTTGCGGACTGTATAGAGCGGCAACGCTCGATCCTGGGTGAGGCAACGAGCCATCAGCTTGTGCTTGAAGCAAACGAGCCGATAGTTCCGGTGTACGTAGATCGGCGACGCATTGAGCAGGTGTTAAACAATCTGCTCGACAATGCCGTAAAATATTCTCCGGTCGGTGGAACCATTACCCTCTCTGTGGAACTCAACAACGAATGGGTGTATCTGCGGGTTGCGGATCAGGGCATCGGTGTGCCAGAGGTGGATCTCACCAAACTGTTTACACCCTTTTTCCGCGCCTCGAATGTATCTTCGCAGAATTTTATGGGCATGGGTATTGGCCTGTATCTCACGAAGGCGATTGTTGATGCACACGGTGGCGCTCTCACCGTCGAGAGTTGGGAGGGAGTTGGTACAACCTTCAGCATGCGTTTGCCTCTCTCTAGGGGCAAACAGGAGTAGTTATGGGTAAACATATTCTCGTGATAGATGACGATCTGGGCATTCGAGAGATGTTGGAGGCGATTCTCGATTTTGAGGGCTACGGTGTAACGGTTGTTCCAGGTGGTATCGAAGCGTTGCAGCGTATTGAAGCCAAGCTGCCCGACCTGATTATTCTTGATATTATGATGCCCATTATGGATGGGTATGCTGTCGCCGCCGAACTCGAACGCAGAGGCTATCGGCCTACCATTCCCGTTCTTGCGCTCACTGCCGATGGACGGGCTGCACAGAAGGCCGCCGAGATCGGGGCAGAAGATTTTCTGGCCAAGCCCTTCATCATGGAAGACCTGCTGAAAAAGATTCAGAACTTGATCCAGAAGTAACACTGCGTGCATTCCTCCCTTGACATTGCTGCCAATCCCCGGTATACTCATTTCAAACCGACTGGTCGGTTTTATGGAAGGATATCGTGATGAGCAAGGGCGAACAAACCCGCGAACATATTCTACAACGTGCCGCCGAGGTCTTCAGTGAGCGGGGCTTTTTTGGCACCTCTATGAATGATCTGGTGCGGGCGACGGGCCTAGAAAAAGGCGGTATCTACAACCACTTTCGTAGCAAAGAACAGCTTGCACTGGAAGCGTTTGACTATAGCTACTGGCTGGTCAGTCACCGTATCAAGACGGCAGTGCAGGCCGCCGACCTGCCCATCGAACGGTTACGGGCCTTTGTTGCCGCCTTTGCCAGCCAGGTTGAACAGCCGCTGCTGCCCGGTGGCTGTCCGGTGCTGAATACCGCTGTAGAAGCCGACGATGCCCACCCCGCCCTGCGCGAACGGGTGTATGGCGTGGTGCAGGAATGGACAGGACTGCTTGCGGAGATGGTGCGAGATGGACAGGCGCAGGGGGCGTTACGGCGCGACGTGGAGCCGGAGACGGTAGCAACCGTGGTGGTGGCGGCGCTTGAAGGTGGCATTATGCTGGCGAAGCTGATGCAACAACGCGAGGTGATGCGACGGGTGGTGGCGCACCTGTCCGATTATCTGGAGCAACTGCGCACCAGGTAGTTTTTTTATTGTATCTAAAAAAGTCAGAACGGTCGGATTTTTATTGAGCTAACAATCATAAGGAGTATGTGTTGTGCAATTAGAAATGCATCCTACAGTCCAGAAAGTCCGCACCCATGGCCTCATTCAGATCACAGAGCGGCGCACCCTCGACGCGCAGTGGTTGCGACAACTCTGCCTCGATCTGGGGGTCGATGATGTTGGCTTTGTAAGCATCGACCGTCCCGAACTGGATGAGCAGCGGGCCGACCTTCTGCACGCCTTCCCACATACCCGCACCCTGATCAGCTTTGTCTGTCGGATGAACCGCGAACCAGTGCGGGCCGTCACCCGTTCGGTTGCCAACTACGAGTTTCACCACGTTGGCGACCATATGACGGAGGTGAGTCATACGCTTGTGCGGCGGCTAGAAGATATGGGCATCCGGGCCGTCAACGAGCCGACCGGCTTTCCGATGGAACTGGGCAACTTCCCCAATGAAAAGCCGTGGATTATTTCGCATAAGCCAATTGCAGTTGCGGCGGGCCTGGGGCAGATGGGCATTCACCGCAACGTAATACATCCAAAATTTGGTAACTTCATTCTGCTGGGCACGGTGCTGATGGATGCCGATGTGACCGAACAGCAGCAGCCAATTGAGTACAACCCCTGTCTGGAATGCAAGCTCTGTGTAGCGGCCTGTCCGGTGGGCGCAATTGCCGCCGATGGGCACTTCAACTTTTCGGCGTGTTACACCCACAACTACCGCGAGTTTCTGACGGGCTTTAACGACTGGGTCGAGACGGTGGTTGATAGCAAGAGCGTGAGCGAGTATCGAGAGCGGGTTGAACTCAACGAGGGGGTCTCGGTCTGGCAGAGCCTCTCGTTCGGGCCAAACTACAAAGCGGCCTATTGTATGGCGGTCTGTCCGGCGGGCGAAGATGTAATCAGCCCGTTTCTCGACAATCGCAAGCAGTTTTTGCAAGAGATAGTGAAGCCGCTCCAGGCCAAGGAAGAGTCGATCTTCGTGGTGGCTGGCTCGGATGCCGAGGAGCATGTGCAGAAGCGTTTCTCGCACAAGCGCCTGCGCTATATCCACAACGGGCTACGACCGACGACGGTCAAGGGCTTTCTCCGCAACATGCAGCACTTTTTCCAGCGCGGGCAGGCGAAGGGGCTGGATGCTGTCTACCACTTCACCTTCACCGGTGCGGAGCAGGCCGAGGCAACGGTCATTATCCGCAACCAGACGCTAACTGTGCAGGATGGGCACCAGGGCACCGCCAATCTGCACATTACCGCTGATAGCCGCACCTGGATGCGCTTTCTGGCGAAAGAGGCCAATCTTATCTGGGCCTTGCTGCGTGGCAAAATCCGCCTGAAGGGTTCGCCCAAACTGATGCTAGCATTCGGGAAGTGCTTCCCGTCGTAGCAGTTGCTGCTCTGCTCACTTTGCCGTTTCGGGGTATACTATCACAGGCGGGGGCGGTGTCCCCCGATATGCCAGGTTGATAGCCTGATAGGAGGGAGAGCGAGAGCATGACTTCGACGGTGCCACATTCGCAGCAGCGCAAGCCGGACAAATCACTGGCAGAGTTGTTTCAGTTTGAATGTTCCACCCGCTGGCTCGCCGCCGGAATCGGCACAGGCGGGCTGGCGTTGCTTACTATGCACTGGGGCGGTTGGCCGGTGACGGTTGCACTGGGTGCGCTGGGGTTGGCGGGGCTGGGGTATGCAACCCTGATCGAGCCGGGGTCGCCGGTGCTCGAACGGCTGACGCTGCGGTTGCCCCAATTGCCGCCTGCGTTGGAGGGGCTACGGATCGGGCAACTGAGCGACATGCACCTGGGGTTGCTGCACACGACCCAGAACACACGCTGGAGCGTGCAGCAGATGCTGCGTGAGCAGCCAGACCTGATTGTGATCACGGGCGATTTTGTGACGTTGCCCGGTGCCATCGCCGAGATTGGCGACTTGCTGCGCCCGTTGCACGCGCCGCTCGGTGTGTATGCCATCACAGGCAATCATGATTACTGGGAAGGCATCGACGAAGTACGCGCCGCCGTGGAAGCGCTCGATATCCATCTGTTTTTTAATGGCAATGTGCGCCTGTCGTGGCAGGGCACCGAGTTTTATCTCGCCGGGGTCGATGATATGTGGTATGGTGCGCCCGACCTTGATGCAACGCTGGCGGGCATTCCCGCCGATGCGTTCACGATCTTGCTGGCACACGAACCCGACTTTGCCGAAAATGCCGCCGTGCGGGGTGTCGATGTGCAGCTTTCGGGCCACACCCACGGCGGGCACATTCATATGCCGGGGCTTGGGGCGCTGTGTCTGCCGCGTATGGGCGTGCATTATGCGGGCGGCTTCGAGCAGGTCGGGCCGATGCAATTGTATGTGGCGCGGGGGTTGGGCGGGGTGCCGGTGCGCTTCAACTGCCCCCCCGAAGCTACGCTGATCACGCTGACACGCGGCGAGGGGCGCGGTAGGGGGTAGCGTATGGAAGATATGCACGACCAGAACCTGACTGATATACTCTTAACAGCAGCGTGATGCCATTCTGAGGCTTGCCGCACGCCACGGTGCAACGAACGTGCGTGTGTTTGGTTCGTTTGCCCGTGGTGAGGCAACGCCTGCCAGCGATGTTGACTTACTAGTAGATTGGAATTATACACTGATGTCGGCGTGGGGTGGGGTCGGCTAGCCCTCGATTTAACCGATCTGCTTGGTCGCAAGGTCGAAGTCATCAGTGCTGCCAGTCTGCACCCACGCATCCGCGAACGTGTGTTGCAAGAGGCCATGCCCCTGTGAAAGATGATCGGCTTTACCTCGATGATATGCTGGAGCGTATCAAGCGCACTGAAGATTTTATCCTGGGAGGTCGGGAGGTATATATGCAGTCCCGGCTTATCCAGGAAGCAGTCATTCGCAACTGCGAAGTTATTGGCGAAGCTGCAAAACGGATTTCTGAAGAACTCAAGCAGCGGTACACGGAAGTCCCCTGGCGGCAGATTGCCGGGTTTTGGGATGTGCTCATCCATCCGTCAGTATGGGAGCGTCGATATACAGCAGGTCTGGCGGATTGTAAGTCTCGATATGCCAACACTCAAGAGTCATATCGAACGGATGCTCACCGACCTCATAATCAGGCAGCATAGCCGCACCCGCTGCCTCACCGCGCCAGCCCCTGCGCTGCAAACCACGCGCCGCCTTTGGGATCTGGTCGTGGTGGTGAAGCTCGATAAGCAGGCGCGGACGGTGCGCGAGGCTGCCCACCGCCGCAAAAAGCGCGTGCCAGTCTACTTCGCATCGCCGGGCACCAGTGGCGGTCGGCGCGTCCGTCGTTATCCTGCAAATGCAGGTGCCCCAGCAGCGCCCCCACTTCGGTGACCCATTCGGCGGGAGCGGTGCCACCCTGTCGGTGGCAATCGCGGCATGGCCCGTGTCGAGGCTCACCCGTACCGCTGCATCACTGAACGATTGCACCAGCGCCAGCAGCGGGGCCGGGTTGCCATCAAGCACATTTTCGAAGACTAGTTCGCAGCCAATCTGCGCCGCCAGCGGGAGTACAGCATCAATCACCTGATGCACCTGCTCGATTACACGGGCGCGACTGCTCGCAAACGAATGCGGCACAAACGAGTCGCCCAGAAAGAGAAACGGGCTGTGCATGACCATCTGGGTTGCGCCCAGTTCGGCGGCAAACGCAAGCGCCTGTTGTAGCCGTTCGATAGCAAGTTGCCGTACTCGTCGGTCGCGGGTTTTAATAACAATGCCATCGTAGGGGCCATGAATACCAAGCCGTCCCTGGTACCCATCGAGGATAACGCGGGCCTCGTGCACAAGGGGCCGCCAGTCGGTATCAAGCAGATTGGGGCGTACTGCCGGGTCTTGAATTTCCAGGTCGCGCTGCGCTTCGAGCAGCCAGTTCAGGTGGAGTGGTAATAGTCGGATGGGCAGTGCTGCGCCGACAATGGGAAGCGTTTGCAGGGCCATACCAGTGACAATCTAGCGTTAGCGACACAGGAAAAAATAGGCTGTGTCTGAGAATGGGTGATGAGCTAGCAAGGTTGCAAGCACTGTGCCATCTCATCACCCCGGTATCGCTTGGTCTTACTTCACTACGTCTTGTAGCGCTTCTAGCACGGCAACATAGTCGGGGTGGCTACCGGCAAGTGGCACGTATTCGGCATACTGCACCACGCCATTGGCATCGACGACAAACACAGCGCGGCTCTCAATCCGCAGATCTTTGACCAGCGTGCCATATGCTGCACCGAAGCTCATCTCGCGGTGGTCGGAAAGCACAACGCTATTGGTGATGTTGTGGTCGCCACACCAGCGCTTCTGGGCAAAGGGCAGGTCGGCGCTGACCGTCACAACGGTGATGCTATCACCAAAGTTGGCAGCTTCCTGGTCGAAGCGGGCGGTCTGCATCGAGCAGACCGCCGTATCAAGCGAGGGTACCACGCTGATTAGCATCGGCTTGCCGCTGAGGTCGTGCCTCTGGATAAACTGGAACTTATCATTGATCAAGGTAAAATCGGGCGCGGTATCACCGGGCTTGAGCTGCGGGCCAACCAGCGTGCGCTTGCCCCAGAAATCAAAAGCCTCTGCGCGTTCAATTGTCATACCTGTGCCATTGCTGCGGCATACTGCACCAACAGCGCTGGCTCCTCCTTTCATTTTGCTTTTGTTGATGCAACCGGGGGTCGATAGATAGGGAATCCAATATCGATTGTAGATGGGGTGGTATGGTTTGTCAACTGGCTTCAGGAATACCGCTATATAGTCGATGGCAACGAGGCTAGCCAGCAATGGTATAATTGGATTATCATCTTTCCCAACAATTTCTACCTGTTCTATTCGCAAGCGGCCTTCTCAAAATTGCATAAGGAGCACAGTTGTGGCAGAGCTATTGCGGCATGCGCTGGGCACATGGACAGGCGATCTCCGCAGCGGATCGGGGCAGCTTTCCACCAGTAGTGGTGTTTTGAATGATCTGAGTTATACATTCGCAACCCGGTTTGAGAACACACGCGGCACCAATCCGGAAGAACTGATTGCAGCGGCTCACGCGTCGTGCTTTAGCATGGCGCTGGCCCACGGCCTCAGTCAGGCCGGACATGTGCCAGAACGGATTACCACCCAGGCTACCGTGGTGCTGGATGGTCTGAAGATTACACGCATTCACCTGACAACCGAGGGCGTTGTGCCCGGTATTGACCAGGCAACCTTCCAGGCAGCGGCTGAGGATACCAAGGTCAACTGCCCGGTTTCGGTATTGCTTACGCCTGGGCTAGAAGAAGTAACGCTGACGGCGACGTTACAATAATATGGTACGGTAATGCGGCCCCTCTCAAGGACGAGAGGGGCTTTCTCTGCATGGATTTTAACATAATAAGCTTGACCGGAGCGGCTGTAATACTACAGTAAGGGTCTTGTAAGTTAGCTATCTTTTATTACATCAACCGATTCGATATAATAGAAGAACGCGTGATACACGTGGTTTGATTGTCGGCTGAATTTCTACTACATCGTTAGTACATCAATAACTTTACTGTATGAATGGTCGTACATCTGCATTTACAGACACGTACGTGCAAAATCTGTGGTCGTTGCTGGTAACATTCCCCGATGGTCTGGCAATCGTGGGTGCAGACGGAGTTGTGCGGTATCTGAACCCGGCATGGAAATTGCCCGGTAGTAGCCCAATTTTGTCGGCCCGCGATGCGCCCGGTCAGCGATATACCAGCCTGTTCACCGATTCGCTCATTGACAAAAACCTGACCCTCGCCGATATCGAACGGCATCGGCGCGATGTGTTGCAGGGTACCGAGCAGCAGTTCGAGTTTGGCTATAGCGATATGGTGGGGGAATATCTGTGTTACTTCAGTATTACCGCTACCCCGATGATGATCGGTCGTCATCGCAGTGTGCTGCTCAAACAGCGCGAAACCACTGCGTTGTATAACGCTGAAGAACAACTGCAACGGATGCGGAACGTGCTTAATCAGAGCAAGCGTCTGCTCACCGAGTCGCAGTCGGTGATTGCCAAGCTTGCCTTTGATGACATTTTGCTACAAACGCACGAGGCATTATATAACCTTGTTGCACACGATACCTTCGCCCTGTTTGTTCTGGATGAGGCGCGTGACGAACTGCGCCTGATTGTGCGGGCCGAAACCAGCGATGTGCAACATTATCCCGATACCTGGGTTATCCCGATAGGGCAGGGCGTTTCTACCACAATCTTTGAGACAACCCAGGGCATGCTGATAAATAATGCCCACGAGCACCCCGATGCACTCTTCCCCGAAACAAGCAGTGTTAAGATTGAGCACCTGCTGGGCACACCGCTCTATATGAACCAGCGTAAGATTGGCTTGCTGCTGCTGGCACGTTACCGCAACCCCCCCTTTACGCAAGAAGAGCTGGAACTGGTGCAGGTGTTCAGTAGCTATGTCTCGCTGGCAATGGCAAATGCCCAACTGTATGCAGCCACCGAACAACGCGCTCACGAATTGCATCTCGTGGTACAGGCGCATGTGGCCCTGGCCCGCGAGTCCGATCTGAATAATGCCTTGCGGGTACTGGTTGCGACAACCGCCGAAGTTTTTGGCTACTCGCAGGTAGGGATACATCTGTTACGGGACGATACGCTTGTGACTGCTCACCAGGTTGGCTATACCTTTGATATTGATCAGATCTCTGTGCATCAGGGGATTATCGGGCGTACTGCACGCACAGGTCGCCCGATCTTGATCCAGGATGTCAGCACCGATCCCGATTTCCTGGGGGACGTAAGCCAGGTAATGTCTGAAATTTGTGTGCCGCTCTTTGATCAGGATCGGGTGTTCGGGGTGCTGAATGTGGAGACCGCCCGCACCAGAACCCTCTCGCAGAATGATCTGCATATCCTGTCGCTGCTGGGTGCATATGCCAACATTATCATCGAGCGGGCGCGTCTCTACACGACGATGCGCGAACGCGAACAACTCTTCCAGGCGCTGACCGAAAATACCAACGATATTATTATTATTACGGATGGCGAGGGCGATATTCGCTATACCAGCCCCTCGATTGAGCGGGTGGTGGGCTACCGCGCCGATGAACTGGTCAGTGCCAAAATCGATATTTTGCTGCACCCCGACGATGTGCAACGGGGCTATAGCGAGATACAGGAAACGCTGACCAACTCCGGCGTTATTCGCAACTTTGGCGAGTTTCGCTTGCTGCACCACAATGGCAACTGGCGCTATGTTGAGGCGGTTGCCATTGGCTTGCCCGATGTGCCGGCGGTGCAGGGCGTGGTGATTAACTGCCACGATATCACCGAGCGCAAAGCCTTTACGCGCCAGCTTCAGTACAAAGTCTATCACGATACACTGACAGGCCTGCCCAACCGCGCCTTTATGATGGCCCAGATTGACAAGATCTTCGAGCGCCGTAGCGCGGGTAGCAATATTCCTTTTGCGTTGCTGTTTATCGACCTCGACAACTTCAAGTTTATCAACGATAGTCTGGGGCACCTTGTCGGCGATGAGTTTTTGCGGCGCATCACCAGCGCTTTGCCCAAAGCCTGGATGAGGGCGCGGTGTTGGCGCGGCTCGGTGGCGACGAGTTTACGGTGTTGCTCTCCAACCTGCAATCGGTTGATGAAGCTATCGAAGTGGCCAAGCGGATTATGAAGAACCTTGTGCCGCCCTTTTTCTTGGAAGGGCACGAACTGAGCGCTACCGCCAGCATCGGCATTGCCTACGGGATGAACTCGTTCTCGTCGGCCCAGGATGTGCTACGGGCCGCCGATACTGCGATGTACTACGCCAAAGAACTGGGCAAAAATCAGTACTCGGTCTTTGATCTGGATATGCACACTCGCGCTGTTGGTCGTCTGCACCTGATTGCCGACCTGCCGCGTGCCATCGAGCGCGGCGAGCTTGAATTGCGCTATCAGCCAATTGTAGCGTCTCGAAACAGGCTTGACT
>JAAUSQ010000059.1 GCA_012033195.1 Chloroflexaceae bacterium | reverse complement strand
GCGATATCGAAGACCGTAGCGGTGCGTTTTTCTGGGACGAACTGAATAAGATTGTGGATGAGGCAAACCAGGCCGGTCTGCTGGTGATGATCAGCGTGGTACGTTCGCCAGCGTGGTACACCACCGACGGCAGCGACGGCATGCCCGACGACCCGGCAACCTGGCGCGGTTTGTTGGCGCAATGGCAAGCCACTTCAAGGGCCGCATTCACGCCATCCAGATCTGGAACGAGCAGAACCTAGCCCACGAAAATGGCGGCTTTGTGTCGCTGGACGACGCCGGACAGTATGTCGAATTGCTGGCGGCTTCGTACACGGCAATCAAGGCGGTAGACCCCACCATTATTGTTGTGTCGGGCGGGCTTGCCCCAACCCGTACCAATATTGATACGGTTGCTGTCCCCGATATTGATTATCTTCGGGCGATGTACAGCTACAACAATAGCAAAATCCGTGACTACTTTGATGTGCAGGGGGTGCATCCGTTTGGCTTTGCCAACCCGCCCGAAACGGCATGGCCCGACAATCCGAGCACAACAGGCGGCTGGAATGAAGATGAAACCTTCTACTTTCGGCACATCGAAAACACCCGCGCCGTCATGAAACAGTTCGGACTGATGCAGCATCAGGTCTGGATTACCGAGTTTGGCTGGGCCACGCCGAACAATTCACCCGGCTACGAGTATGGCAACCTCACCTCGTTCGAGACACAACGCGATTATCTTGTGCGGGCCATGGAGATGGTCTACAAGGATTATACGTGGGTCAGCAATATGTTTGTCTGGAACCTGAACTTTACGGTGGTGCAGGAAGAGGCAGGCGTTGATCGGCTGCACGAGCAGGGATCGTTCAGTATCTTCAATTACGACTGGTCGGCGCGTCCGGCCTATCTGGGCATTCAACAGTTTATTAACAGCCGCCGCGAACAGGAGGCGCAGGGCATTGCCCGCGATCCGGTGTTCCGTCCGGCTCCAGCCACACCCATTGCCGAAGTGGTGCCTACCGCCGCACCAACCGCCCCCCCTGCACCGGAAGTGGTGCCCACACCGCCACCTACCGCACCTGCCGCAGCGGTTGCCGAGGGGAGCGTCGCCACTGCGCCCGCAGGCGGCAAAACCAATAATGTGGTGTGGGAGGAATAAGGGAATGGGCGATAGGCACGCCGCAACGGGCACGCGGCCTCTCCCTATCGCCCTTGGGCCTATGCCGCCAGCATTTCAAACGTAGTGTAGCGCACTCCGGTCAACTCCTCCGAAACATTCCACAACTGCGCCGCCAGTGGTGCATCAAAGGCTGCCGGGTTGGGGTAGCGTTGCAGCGGGTAGCCCCGGAAGCCTGCCAGTGCTGGCCCGTAGTAGTCGCCGCCCAGCACACCGGGCGCAGTGCCCGCGTACAGTTGCGGCAGTGCACCCATTGCGGCACTCTGGGCAACGTAGCGGTTTATAAACTCCGATACTTGCAACTCAATCTTTGTGCCCCCCATCCCTGGCCCGGTGGTCTGCAAATGGGTTGCCGAGTAGCCAGGGTGCGCCGCAACGCTGATAGTGCGCGACCCGATAGCGGTAAGTTTGCGCTGAAGCTCTAATGTAAAGAGCAGGTTGGCAAACTTGCTCTGCCCATAGGCGAGCCAGCGCTGATACGAGTTCTTACGCTGCAAGTCGTTGAAGTGGATCTGCCCCACCCCCATATGGTGCACTACACTGGTCGTGGTAACAACGCGGCTGTTGGGTGCGCTGAGAATAGCATCTAGCAGCAGGCCCGTCAGCGCGAAGTGGCCGAGGTGGTTGGTACCGAACTGCATCTCGAAGCCGTCGGCAGTTTCTATGCGTTGCGGTATCCCCATAATGCCTGCGTTGTTATACAGTATATCGAGTTGCTGATAACGGCTGTTAAATGCCTCGGCAAAGGCCCGCACCGAGGCGAGGCTTGCCAGGTCAAGCACCTGCACATCGAGCGATGCATTGGGCACCTGGCGGGCAATGTCGTTGCGGGCCACTTCGCCCTTCTGCATGTTGCGGCAGGCCATCACAATGTGGGCACCCTTGCGGGCCAGGGCCAGCGTTGTTTCGTAGCCAAGCCCGCTATTGGCACCCGTCACCACAACCACCTTGCCGGTCTGGTCGGGTATGCTCGCTGCTGTCCACTTTGCCATACTCTGTACCTCTCCTTTTGTTTATATACAAATCTGTTCTGCACTATCTGTTGTTTCTGGTTCTATCAAGCGGTCTGCGGCTGTGCCAGTGCAGTGTAGCGCACGCCTGTCAGTTCCTCGGACACTTCCCACAGTTGCCGCGCAATTGTCAGATTGTAGGCTGGCCCCGCCGCACGCACCCGCGCCGGGTAGCCGCGAATATGCATAAACTGTACGGCAATGTGTTCGCCGCCTTTCACATCGGGCATGGTGGCAGCGTAGAGTTGCGGACGGGCACCCTCTTCGGGTGTCATCGATAGCAGCGGCATGACAATACGATACATCAGCCCCTCGGTGCCAGAGCCGGTTGAAGCTACCGTGGTAGTCTGAAGGTTGGTACGCACAAGGCCGGGATGCACTGCCACGCTGATAATCGATGCCCCTGCCGCTGCCAGTCGCCGCTGAAGCTCGAAGGCAAACAGCACATTGGCAAGCTTGCTCTGACCATATGCTCCATAGCGCGAATACGACTTGACGCCCTGCAAATCGTCAAATTTGATGGTGCCTGCAAATTGGGCGCTGCTGCTGGTGGTGACAACGCGACTGCCGGGTGTCTTCAGCAACATATCCAGCAGCAGGCCCGTCAGCGCGAAGTGGCCGAGGTGGTTGGTACCGAACTGCATCTCGAAGCCGTCGGCTGTCTCCTGGCGCGGCGGGGCCATCACACCCGCATTGTTAAGGAGCATATCAAGCCGCTGATAACGGCTGCTGAATGACTCGGCAAAGGCCCGCACCGAGGCCAGGCTTGCCAGATCAACTGTCATAACATCCACGGTTGCGCCGGGTACCTGCTTCATGATCAGGGCGCGGGCCGCCTCGCCCTTCTGCATGCTACGGCTCGTCATTACCACGTGCACCCCCTTGCCAGCCAGCGCCAGTGCAGTCTCATAGCCAAGCCCGCTATTGGCTCCGGTAATCAGGGCGAGCTTTCCGGTCTGGTCGGGTATATTGGTGGCTGTCCATTTGTGCATGGTGCTCTCGTTCCTTTAGAATGAGCATTCGTTCGATTGGGGTCAAAAAAATCACCGTTTGACGGCACGCAGGCACGCCTCGGCAACCTCCGTCTGCGTACGTTCGTCCAGCGTGAGCATGCCAGCAATCTGCCGTTTGGCGAGTGATACTGCCACGCCGAGTGTCAATTCGTACAGCACCTCAAGCGGCAGGTTAATAATGAGGCCGCGTTCGATGTCGCGGTGCAGCATCTGCACCAGTGCCGCCATGTGCTCGTCAAGCTCGTGCTCGTACCAGTTTATTTGATACGGCGAGTTTTCGTACTGTTCCAGAAAGCGCGTTTCCATCGGGTGCGCCGCATAGAAGCGAAACGCACTCAACCAGATGTGGATCAGATGATCGGGCCACGGCAACTGGTTCGGGTTGCCTGCCATCAATGCTACCCCGAACTGCCGCTTGATGCAACGGTATAGTTCGTGAATAATGGCATCCTTGCTTTCAAAATAATGATAGATCGTGCCCGCACTCGCACCGGAATGCTGCACAATCAGGGCCATCGTTGTGCCCCGAAACCCGCGTTCGGCAATCAGTTCGAGCGTAGCGTGCAGAATGGCGTTTCGTTTGTCGCTACTGCTTGTAGCCATCATTACTCCATTCGAGTGAACGTTCGGTCGAAGTATAGCATGTCGGTTGTGGCCCTGTCAAGGGGGGAGTGTGCATTGCACCTCCCCGCATTTCGCGGTACAATCGGTGGTGAACGTATTAAAAAACCACCCGATGTACCGCAAACCATCAGCCGAGGAGCAAATGATATGCGCGTTGTTGCGATGATCATGGCAGGCGGCGAAGGCACGCGCCTTAGCGTCCTCTCGGAAAAACGAGCCAAGCCCTCTGTTCCTTTTGCCGGAAAGTTTCGTATTATTGACTTTACGCTTTCGAACTGTGTCAACTCAGGCATTTTTGATGTTGGTGTGCTCACCCAGTATCGCCCGCACTCCTTAAATGACCATATTGGCATCGGTAAGCCCTGGGATCTCGACCGACTGCGCGGCGGGGTGCGTCTGTTGCAGCCCTACACCGCCCGTGGTGATACAGGCTGGTATCGCGGCACAGCAGATGCCGTCTATCAGAACCTCAACTTTGTGCGTGAGCGCCGCGCCAATGTCGTCGTGGTGCTTTCGGGCGACCATATTTATAAGATGGATTACACGGCGATGATTGAAGAGCACGCCCGCAGGCGGGCCGATGTAACGGTTGCCGTGATGGATGTGCCGCTCGAAGAGACGCACCGCTTCGGCATTATGACCACCGACGAAGAAAACCGCATTGTCGAGTTTACCGAGAAGCCGAAGAACCGCGACAAAGGCACCCTAGCCAATATGGGGGTGTATGTCTTTAATACCGATGTGCTGGAGCGCCGCCTGAGCGGTGGCACCGACGACAACCCGCTGATCGACTTTGGCAAGAATGTTATTCCGGCGATGATCGAAAAGCACGCCGATAACGTCTTTGCCTATCGCTTTTCGGGGTACTGGGTCGATGTCGGTACGATTGATGCATACTGGGCCACCAATATGGAACTGATCGACCCGTCGTGCACACTCAACCTGTTCGATCCAGCGTGGCGCATCTACACCCGCAGCGAAGAGCGCCCCCCGGCGAAGATCGGGCCACAGTCGCGGGTCAGTCGCTCGATCATTTGCAATGGCTGTGTGATACGCGGCAGCGTCGAGAACTCGGTGCTCTCACCGGGTGTGTATGTCTCACCCGGCGCAATCGTACGGAACAGCGTTGTGATGAACGATACCTGGATTGGACCAAATGCCGTGCTCGACAAAGTGGTGGTTGATAAGCAGGTTGTTGTAGGCGCAGGCACCCACCTGGGCTATGGCGACGACTTCGACACGCCCAACCAGGCACAGCCCGAAAAGATCTATGCGGGTATTTCGGTAGTCGGCAAGAGCGCCCACATTCCGGGCGGCATCCGCATCGGGCGCAATGTGTTGATCGACGCCGACCGCGACGAAGAAGACTTTCCCGGCGGCGACCTGCCCAGCGGCGCGACGGTGTGAGAGGTGTTGCAGGCAAGGGGCAAGGGGCGATAGGCCCGCCCGCGCCGACCATCTCTCCTTGCCCCGTCAGTGGAAGCGGGGCCGGGGGTGAGGGGTTTTGAAGCGCAAAACTGCGGCCCAGCCCGGCGGGCTTGGTAGCTTAGCCCGGTGCTTCAGCGCCGGGGATAACGGTAAGGAACGAACGATGCCCTGGTACGCAGCCCATATGATTTAGTATGCCCGGTTCCTGGATGAGAACCAGGACTATTATCCAATCTTTGAAAATGTCGTGCTGATCGAGGCAATCGATAGTGATGAAGCAAGGGAAAAAGCTGAGAAGATTGGACAGGAATTTATGACGACCAGGGCACAAACACAAGCGGCCTTACCATCGATGAACACGAAGCAGTATGGGTCTTCGTCGGATTACACAAACTGATCGAATGTCGGTATATGTTGCCATTGACGCAAAACTTTAGCGGAGAAGTACCTACCGACGAAAGCATCCCATTGCACGGCACTGAAGTCACATACTCGCGCCTTGATATCGAAAACGAGGACGAGTTTAAAAAGTATATCAATGGTAACTCCGCCATCATTTGGTATCAAGAATAGTGAGGCACAGATGCCCTGGTACGCAGCTCATATCATCGAATATGCCCGCTTTTTCGAAGGCGAGCAAGACTATTACCCGCTCTACGAAAACGTGGTGCTGATTGAAGCCAGCACCGAAGAAGAAGCCCGCGCCCGTGCCTACCATATCGGGCAGGCCGAATACGACGATAGCGAGCGCACCACCGAAGGGTTGGTGATTGATGGGCGACCAGCAACCTGGGTCTTTGCAGGGGTACGCAAGGTCATTATGTGCCAGTATCACCTGTTTGATAAACAACCAGCCGACGAAACCGCACCGCGCCACGGCAGCGAAGTGACCTACTCGCGCCTGAAAATTGCGAATGAAGCCGCCTTCCGCAGCTATGTCAATGGTGGGTCGGTCGATGTCCATTACGAAGAATAGCGGCAGCATGCGAACAAAGGGGGAAGCATGATCCGAACACTGGCTTTAATTCTGGCAGGCGGCCCATCGCCTGCGTTAAGTATCCTTTCGGCAGAACGCGCCGGAGCCGCCGTTCCGGTAGCGGGCAAATACCGTGTCATTGACTTCACGCTCTCAAACTGTGTCAATTCGGGCATCAGTAATGTATTTGTGCTCACCCAGCACCAGCCCCACTCGCTGCACAACCATCTCGGCGTGGGGCGTCCCTGGGACCTCGACCGGGCGCAGGGCGGGCTACGGGTGTTGCACCCGGCCCCCACACCCGAAGGCGGCGGGTGGCAGCGTGGCACCGCCGATGCTGTACGCTACCACCTCGACCTAATCGACGACCTGCCCATCGAAGATATTCTGATCCTGGCGAGTGACCATATCTACAAAATGGATTACCGGCCCCTGCTCCAGATGCACCGCGAACGCAAGGCCGATATCACCCTCGGAGTACATAGCATCAGCCCCTACGAAGCCTACCGCTATGGCGTGGTAACAGTCGATAACAATAGCAATGTCACCAGCTTTATCGAAAAGCCGCGCCGCCCCGGTAGCAGCCTCGCATCGATGGGCATCTATGCCTTCCGCAAAGAATTCCTGGTGGAACTGCTCCAGGGCGGTAGCGATACCAGCTTCGGACGCGACATCCTGCCGCGTATTATTAACGAAGTCAGTGCCGTTGCATACAATTTTCAGGGCTACTGGGTTGACGTGGGTACCGTGCAGTCGTATTATGAAGCAAATATGGCCCTGCTGACAGAGACGCCAGCATTGGATATGTACGACCTGGAATGGGTAATCCATACGGTAAGCTCGCAGCAACCCGGTGCCGATGTCACCGAAAGCGCGCATGTCGAGAATAGCCTCATCAGTGATGGCAGCCGTGTGCAGGGCGAAGTCATTCGCTCGATCATCTCACCCGGTGTCTCTATCGCCCCTGGCGCAGTGGTGCGCGACTCGATTGTGCTCCACAATGCCGAAATTCAGGCCGGCGCTGTGGTAGACCGTTGTATCATCGATGAAGATGCCGTTATTGGTGAACATGCACTGGTTGGACACGAGAACCACAACGTTCCTAATCAGGACGCCCCGGAATGGCTCAACACGGGCCTCACCCTCGTGGGGACCCGGGCACGGGTGCCTGCCCAGGTTGAAATCGGGCGCAACGTTGTGATCCATCCACGTACCACCGAACGCGCTTTTCGCAAACAGCGCCGCATTGCCAGTGGTACGACTGTCGGACCATAGAAAGGAGACCCCGACGCTCAGAGCGCGTCGGAACGCAATGCACATACTCATGATATCCTGGGAGTACCCACCCCATCTCGTTGGGGGAATGGGTACACACGTGGCTGATCTGCTACCTGCACTGGCCCACGAAGATGTTCAGCTCACGCTGTTAACACCCAGGCTCACAGGCGGGGAACCTGTCGAACAGCCTGCACCAGCCGTACACGTGATCCGTGTGCCCACCGCGCACACCCAGATCGGCAGCTTCCCCGACTACGTTGCAGCCGTTAATGAAGATCTTGTCCAGGCTGCGCTTCATCTGGAGCAATCGTTTGACATGATCCATACCCACGACTGGATGACCGCACACGCGGCAATTGCCTTGCAGCAGCGCTGGAATACCCCGCTGGTTGCGACCATCCACGCCACCGAGCGCGGACGCGGGCGCGGGCACCTCCGCAGCGAGCAGGCCTTTCAGATTGACGGCATCGAGCGCTGGCTGACCCACACCGCACAACGGCTGATTGTCTGCTCGCAGCATATGGCTGCCGAAGTAACCGCTTGTTTTGGCATCCGGGCCGAACAGATCGATGTCATCCCCAATGCTGTTTATGTCCAGCCCAACCCATTTACCAGCGATACCGAGCGGCTAGAATTCCGTCGCCGCTATGCCGCCGATGATGAGCGGCTAGCCTTCTTTATCGGGCGGGTAGTCGATGAGAAAGGCGTTCACATTTTGATTGATGCCTGGGCGCAGGTTGTGCAGCAGGTCGCGGCACGGCTGGTACTGGCCGGGCACGGCCCGTTGTTTGAGAACTGCAAAGCCCACGCTGCCCACCTAGGCCTGGAGTCGCGCATCAGCTTTCCGGGGCGCATCACCGATGAAGAGCGTAGCCAGTTTTATCGCGCCGCCGATGTTGCCGTCTTCCCGTCGATCTACGAACCGTTTGGCATTGTCGCGCTCGAAGCACAGGCCGCACAGTGCCCGGTGGTAGTCAGCGCAACGGGTGGCCTGCAAGAGATTGTGCGCCCCCACGAGACCGGCATTCTCGTACAACCTGCCAGCGTCGAGTCGCTGGTGTGGGGATTGCTGCACACCTTGCAGCATCCACACTGGGCGCATGCCCGTGCGCACAATGCCCAGCGCGACCTGGAGATGATTTACAATTGGGGGCATGTTGCCCGCCAGACGATTGCCACCTTTCAGCATGCGCGGGAAATGTGGCAGCAGCGCACCTTACAAACGGCAGCCTGACCAGCGGGCACCTGCTATCGAGAATCTGATTACCTGGAACCTGAGGAACCTATGCCGGGAAATAGCTTTGGTCATACCTTTCGCCTCACGACCTGGGGCGAGTCGCATGGCGTGGCAGTTGGCTGCACCGTCGATGGCTGCCCTGCCGGACTGGAACTGAACGAAGCCGCGATACAGCACGAACTCGACCGCCGCCGCGTGGGGCAGAGCAAAGTCAGTTCGCAGCGCAAAGAGCCGGACACTGTGCAGATCCTGTCGGGCATCTTCGAGGGGCGCACCACGGGCACCCCCATCAGCATGGTTGTCTTCAACAGCGATGCCAAGTCGTCGCACTACGACAACATCAAACACCTGTACCGTCCCGGTCACGCCGATTATACCTGGGATGCAAAATATGGCGTGCGCGACTGGCGCGGCGGTGGGCGCAGCAGTGCCCGCGAAACTATCGGGCGCGTGGCAGGCGGGGCGATTGCCAAACTGCTGCTAGCAACTGTGGGGGTACACATCTTCGGGTATACGCTGGCCCTGGGCGATCTGTATGCCCGCGTGATTGACGAAGACGAAATTGAGCGCAACATTATGCGCTGCCCCGATGCCGAGGTCGCCGCCGAGATGATCGAGCGGGTTGAGGCGGCCCGCCGCTCACTCGACTCGCTGGGTGGCATTGTGGAGGTACGCGCACGCGGCGTACCCGCTGGACTGGGTGAGCCAGTCTTCGATAAACTCCAGGCCGATATTGGCAAGGCCATGTTCAGCATTCCCGCCATTAAAGGCGTGGAGATGGGCGAAGGCTTTGCGGTTGCCAACCTGCGTGGCTCGCAGAACAACGATCCCTTTGTGCGCCGCACCGATGGCAGCATCGGCACGGTCACCAACCGCCACGGTGGTATTCTGGGTGGCATCAGCACCGGCGAAGAAATTATTGTGCGCCTGGCAGCCAAGCCGCCCGCCTCCATCGCCCAGAGCCAGGAGACGGTTGATCAGCAGGGCAACCCGGCTACGATTGAAGTGAAAGGCCGCCACGACCCGACCGTCCTGCCGCGTCTGGTGCCCATCGCCGAGGCAATGCTGGCACTGGTGCTGGCCGATCATCTGCTGCGGCAGCGCACGGCCCGTGTACAGATGCCACCCACCCACGCCGATAGAGAAAAGCTGGAGCTATAGCCATCTATGAAATCAACGCCCCACCCGGCACCTGCCACCACCGAACAGGCCGAAAGCACCACCACACGGATTGCGCGTAAGACGTGGTCATACATCCTTGCGCTGGCAGCAGGGCTGTGCTGGGCCGGGGCGTTGCTGCTGCTCTTCCTGGCCGATATGCACGTAGAGGCGAACCCGCTGGCCCCGCAACGGGTGCTGTTTTATGTACTGGTGCTGGCAGCCGGCGCGATGACCTTCATCCCCGCCGCGCAATGGACGGGCTACGAAGGGCTGGCGCTCGAAGGCATTGGTGGTATGGCTTTGCTGCTGTATACGCTGGCGTTTGTGCCGCCACCGACGGACTGGCTGCTCGCGCTGCCCGACCTGCCGGTCTATCTCCTGTTTATTATGGCGCTGTTCTGGAGTGTGTCGGCGCTAGTGTTCCCATTTGTGTATGCGCTTGGGTATCTGGTGTTCAAACAGCGTGCCCGCCGCCTCGACACCCGCCGCGCCGCACGGCAGGCGCACGGGATCGGCCTGCTGGTGGCATGTCTGGCGCTACTGGCGGCACTGCGGGTGCTGACGCTGGTCAGTGCGCTGCTGGTGGTACTTATTCTGGCAATTGCCGAACTGCTGCTCCTGTCGCGGGTCCAGGTGCAGCAGGGCGCAAAGTAAACAGGGTATCGATCTATGAGGCAGATCACCGTCATTGGTATGGGGTTAATTGGTACATCACTGGCGGGTGCATTACGCGCCGCCGACGAGCGCGAGTCGCCGCTCGGAGCGCTGCACGTGACGGGCTACGATGTTGACCCTGCCAATACCAGCACCGCACGCGGCAAGCTGGCAATCGACCGGGAGGCAGCAACGCTGGCGGAAGCGGTGCAGGGTGCGCAACTGGTGGTTATTGCCACGCCCGTGCAAGCCGTGCGCGAGGTGCTGGCGGCACTCCCGCCGTTGCTGGCTGAAGGCACCGTCGTCACGGATGTTGCCAGCACCAAGGCCGAAATCGGCGCGTGGGCCGCCGAACTGCTCCCGCCGACGTTCCCGTTTGTGGGTGGCCACCCGATGGCAGGCAAAGCGCAACACGGCCCGCAAGCCGCCGACCTGAGCCTGTTTCAGGGCGCTATCTACTGCCTCACACCAGCGCCACAGGTGCCACAGTATGCGCTTGAACTGGTGGAAGCGGTGGCGCTCACTATCGGCGCACGGCCCTACTTTATCGACCCACACGAGCACGATGCCTATGTTGCGGCTATCTCGCACCTGCCCTTCCTGCTATCGGCTGGTCTGGTCGATATTACTAGCCGCAGTCCGGCCTGGCGTGAACTGGCGCTCCTGGCTGCCACCGGTTACCGCGATATGACGCGGCTGGCTTCGGGCGATGTGGCGATGCACCGCGACATTGCGCTGACCAACCGCGCCGCCCTGCTGCGCTGGATTGACGAGATGATGCACTGGCTGGCAGAAACCCGCGACCACCTTGACGCTGCCGATAGCGCGGCCCTGACTGCCATGTTCGAGCGCGTCCGCGACCACCGTGAGGCGTGGCTGCACCACAACGAGCGCTTGCGCCCGGCGAAGAACACCTCGACGTGATGCAGCACGTTGAGCGCCGCAACCTGTTTACCTTTCGCAACCCGTGGCGCAAGAAGGAATAAGCATGGTGCTTGACGTACACCGAAGCTGGTGCTACACTTCACAAGCTACTGCAGTTTGGTATTGTAGTTTTTGAGTATCTACGAAGAGGTACCCGTGGAGCGAGGAGAACTTCCCCCGGATGTCGTTGTTCGCCGCCTGCCCCTCTATGCCCGCAGCCTGCGCTACCTGTTGCAAGAAGGGGTTCATTCAGTTTCCTCCCAGGAACTTGGCGAACGCATCAATGTGACTGCTGCCCAGATCCGCAAAGATTTATCGTATTTTGGCGAGTTTGGCAAGCAGGGCATCGGCTACGATGTCGAGCGCCTGCTCCAACAGATCGAAGAGATCCTGGGCCTGACCCAGGACTGGCCTGTTGCGCTGATTGGGGTTGGGCAACTGGGGCAAGCTGTCGCCCGCTACGATGGCTTCCGCACCAAAGGCATTCATATTGTGGCGCTCTTTGATAGCGACCCGGCCCGGGTCGGGCAGGAGATTGCGGACGTTGTGGTGCAGAGTATCGACCAGATCCCGACAACTATCCGTGAGCGCAGTATCCGAATGGCAATTGTGGCCGTCCCCGCCCTCGCCGCCCAGGAAGTGACTAACACGCTGGTTGATGCTGGAGTACGGGCCATCCTCAACTATGCCCCGATTGTGGTACAGGTGCCTGAAGGGGTGTGGGTGCGCTACATCGACCCGGTGACGGTGCTCCACAGTATGACCTACTACCTGGCCCGCGAGCACGACACCGACCCGGCCCTGCCCCCCAACGATTAACCATCGGCGCTTCCTCCAATTTTGTGCTTCCTCGCCCGCTTGCGCGGGCTTTTTTTATTTGCCACGGCTTGATCGTCTGAAATGTGGCTGTATCACCAATATGCGCCTGCACAGGACAGAGCCTACCTCACGCGCTGAAATTGCCAGGTTTGTATACTTTGCACAAAGACATACACACCCGATTTGTTGAATTCAACTAGCGGGCGTGTTACGATAGCAGCAACGGCGATTGCAACGATGCACTCGCAAATCTAGCAAAGGCACACGTAACCAACCTGACCCACGTCTTTACTGGATCAACACTGACGTGCAGAATTGAGGAGGAACCAACTATGCGACACAAACGAGCAGAACTGTGGAACGTTCAGGAAGCTGCCAACAGCATTCCAGGTGCCCGTGAAACATTCAAGGCCGCGATGATCAGCGCAGCAAGCCGGATGACCCTGGCAAACGCCGCCGCTGCAACATCGTCATCGGTGGACGAACTGACCGCTGTGATTGGCTATCGGCTCCGCAACGCGGCCCAGCAGCCCGCACCGGCCCAGACCGAAGTGCTGGCTGGCTTCGAGGCCGAGGTTACCGAAGGCGATCTGGTTGCTTGATCAAACATCGTTCCAGTGTCTGAGGTGAACAATACCGTCTGGCTCCTCTCATCTGGGAGCCAGACCCCCAACACAAACGCTTTAGAGAACACACCTACTGTTACATTCGAACCAATTTGTAAACTATACGCTGAGAGAAGGAGATATACCAATGAATAACATGAAGCCCGAACTGTGGAAAGTACAGGAAGTCGCTGCTCGCAACGCTCAGGCCCGCCGCGTGTTCCGCCAGCATCAGCTTGGCGCAGGTCGCGCTCGCCTGACCCACGCCGCCGCTGCAACCTCGGCTTCGGTCGATGAGATGCTGGCAGTTGTGGCCTACCGCAGCCGCACCGTTGCCCGCAGCACGTGCCTGCTCAGGCCGATGTCCTGCCCGGCTTCGAGACCGAACTGATCGGTGGCGAACTGGTCGCCTAGTCCCACCCCCAACTACAGCCCCTATCCCGCAGCACCGGAGCGCTCCTGCTCCGGTTTCTATTTTGTTGGCAGTTTGTCATCGTTTGTGCTGGCAGAAATGCGCGGTTCGCGGTACCATACAGAGTACCTGGTCAACCATTGCAGCGTGTCAGCATCCGATGACAATACAAGCGCCCGCACTGCTGGAAACCTTTGCCAGCTATGTGCCTGGTCTGATTATCCACTATCTCACCGCCGACCCGCGCCCGCTCACCGGGCCGGTTGCCGAGCGCTTTCCGGCGGCAGTGCTGCTTGCCGATATCTCTGGCTTTACCGCCCTCACCGAAGAACTGACTCGCAGCGGCCCTGCCGGAGTCGAAGAAGTTTCCAGCCTGCTCAACCGCTACTTTGGTATTCTGATCGACCTGATTGATGATCACGGCGGCGATATTGTCGAGTTTACGGGCGATGGCGTGATCGCACTCTGGCCCACGGTTATCAGTGGCGAAACACTCGCCGAGGCCACAGTGCGGGCAGTACAGTGCGGTCTGCTGGTGCAGCAGCAGATTGCGGCCTTTACCACCGTCGACAATCTGCACCTGACACTCCGCATCAGCATTGGCGCAGGCGAGGTGCTCTTTGCCACGGTCGGCGGGGCGCTCGGACGCTGGGAACTGGTGGTGGCTGGCGAACCACTGACGCAGGCCAGTGCCGCCGAACACTACACCACCCCCGGCGACGTGGTGCTATCGCCCGAAGCGCTGGCACTGGCCCATGCATACCTCGACTCTACCAGCCTGAGCGATGGCTTTGCCCGTGTTACTGCCGTACCTGCTCCGCTGCTGCCGCCCGTTCGGGCAGTGCCCGCCATCACCCTGACAATGTTACCCGCCATTCGGGGCTATATTCCAGGGGCCGTACTGGAACGACTGATGGCAGACCAAGCCGAATGGCTCGCGGAACTGCGTTATGTCACTGTGATCTTTCTCTGCATTGATGGACTGAACTACCTGGCCCACGATGCGCTGGAACAGGTGCAGCTTGTGATGCACACCTTGCAGGCCGCACTCTATCATTACGAGGGCAGCGTCAATCAGTTTATTGTCGATGATAAAGGCACTGTACTAGTCGCTGCGTTTGGCCTGCCCCCGCTCACCCATCAGCACGATGCAATGCTAGCAGTACAGGCCGCTACTGCGATGCACGCCCGTCTGCAACAACTTGGGTCTGCGAGCAGCAGCGGCATTGCAACTGGTTGGGTCTTCTGTGGGGCACGCGGCAACACACGCCGCCGCGACTATGCCATGATTGGCGATGTCATGAATCTGGCGGCCCGTCTGATGCAAGCTTCGGTGCAGATGCCACACGGCGACCTGCCCCCGGTGATCTGCGATACCACTACCTATATCGGCGCACGGTCGCACCTCGCCTTCGAACAGCTTCCACCGATCAAAGTCAAGGGCAAGAGTGAACCAGTTGCAATCTATCGCCCGATGGGACGAGTGCTGACCACGACACGCACCCGCACGCCCATCATCGGGCGCAACCGCGAACGCACCCTGCTGCGCGAACAGCTCGATATGTTGATTGCTGAGCGTATTGGCGGCGTGGTAATCATCGAGGGCGAAGTGGGCATGGGTAAGTCGCGCCTGATCAGCGATGTGCTGGAACAGGCCCACGAACTGCACGTTATCACGCTGGCGGGCACAGGCGATGCGATCGAGCACAACACCTCGTACCACGCATGGCGACCGATCTTTATGCAGTTGTTTCATCTCGAAGTGCTGCCCGATGATATGGCCGTCCAGCGTGAACACGTCGTTCGCAGCCTGACGATTGAACCCGAACTGCGCCGCCTCACACCCCTGATCAACGCCGTGCTGCCGCTGGACATTCTCGATAACGATATGACCAGCCAGATGAGCGGGCAGGTACGCGCCGACAACACCCGCCGTCTGCTGCTACGTATCCTGCAAATTGCCGCCGTGCATCTGCCGGTGGTGCTGGTGCTCGAAGAGGCGCACTGGCTCGACTCAGCTTCGTGGGACCTGGCACTCGCGGCAGTGCAATCGATCCACCCGCTGCTCATTCTTGTCTCAACACAGCCGCTTAATGCGCCGCCCCCGCGTGAGTATCAGCAGTTGCTGGCCCAGCCGAATGCCCGCCGTGTGCTGCTGGAAGGGTTGCCGCCTGAAGATATTAAAGCACTGGTTTGTCAGCGGCTTGGCATCGAACACCTGCCCGACGAGATAACCAGCCTCATTTACGAGAAGGCCCAGGGCAACCCGTTTTTTAGCGAAGAACTGGCCCACGCAATGTACGAGGCGGGCCTGCTCGTCTGCAACGAAAGCATCTGCACCATTGACCCGACGGCGGGTGACCTGCGCGACCTGAACCTGCCAACCAGTGTGCAGGGCATCGTCAACAGCCGCATCGACCGCCTGCACCCGCCGCAGCAGCTTACCGTCAAGGTTGCCAGTGTGATAGGGCAGAGCTTCGCCTACCGCACGCTGCATGATATCTACCCGCTGCCCACCAACCGACCGAGCCTACCGGCCTATCTCCAGGCATTAGAGCGCAGCCAGATCACCCAACTGGCAACGCCTGAACCAAACCTGACCTACCTGTTCAAGCACATCATTATTCAGGAAACGGCGTATAATCTGCTGCTGTTTTCGCAGCGCCGCGAACTGCACCGCGCCGTTGCCGAGTGGTACGAAGCGACCTACCCCGACGACCGCACGCCCTATTTTGGCCTGCTGGCGCACCACTGGAGCAAGGCCGAGGTTGCATCGAAGGCGCTCGATTATCTGGAACTGGCCGGCGAGCAGGCGCTGCGTGCCCACGCCAACCGCGAGGCGATCCGCTTCTTTCGCAAGGCACTCGATATTGTATCGGGCAACGGTCTCGACAGCGAGGCGGCCCGGCTCGGTAAAACGCTGGCATGGCAACCCGATGAACTGCGGCGGGCACGCTGGGCGCGGCGGCTTGGGCAGGCGAGCCTGAATATGGGGCAACTGGGCGAAAGCCGTAAATATCTTGAGCAGGCGATTACCCTGCTTGGCTTTCCGGTGCCCACCTCGCGCCGCCAGAGCGCTACGCTTACCCTGCCGCAACTGGTGCAGCAGGTGCGCCACTGGGTGCGCCGCCCCAACCTAGCACGCTACACCGACCGCAGCCGCGAGACGATGCTGGAAGCGACCCGTGCCTACGAGCACCTTGTTACCATCTACTTTTTTAGCAACGAGACATTCCCTGCCCTGCTTGCTAGCTTGCAAACGCTCAACCTTGCCGAGCGCTCTGGCCCATCGCCCGAACAGGCCCGCGCCTATGCAACCATGGCAATGGCGGCGGCGGCGTTTTCGCTGCACGCGCTGGCCCGCGCCTATATTCGGCGTGCCCACCAGACCGCCGCGCAGGTGGACGAATTGTCTACGCTGGCCTATGTGCTGAATATGAGCGGCCTGTATCATCTGGGGCAGGGCAACTGGGCCACGGCGCGTACCAGTCTGGAAGAGGCGCTGCTCTACAGCGATGAGATCCGCGATATGCACGAGTGGGGGCGTGGCTGGACACTGCTGGCGCAAGAGGCCGCATATCAGGGCGATTTTGTGCGCTCGTATGAAATGTTCTCGGTACTGGCCCAGGAAGCCAGCGCAGGCGGCGACCTGCTGCAATATGCCTGGGCGCTTGGTGGGCAGGGCCAGAGTGCGCTGCGTCTGGGACGGCTGGCAGAAGCCTGCGATGCACTGGCCCGCGCCAACGCCTACCTGATCGAGAATGAAGAGCTGCCAAGCCTGATCAGCAACTACGGATTGCTGGCGCAGGCGTGGCTGCGGCGTGGCAACTGGCAGTATGCACAGCAGGCCACCGTCGCGGGCGAGGAGTTGATCGGTACGGTACAGTTGCCAATGGCCTACTATATGATCGAGGGGTATGCGGGCTTTGCCGAGGTACATATGCGGCTGTGGGAGCGCAGCACCGCCGAACCCTACGCCACCCGCCACCCCCTGCGTACCGCCGCCCGCAACGCTTGCACGGCACTGGCACGCTATGCGCAGGTCTTCCCGATTGGGGGGCCGCGCCTGCACCTGTGGCACGGGCTGGCAGCCTGGTTGGATGGACACCCCGAACGGGCGTTGCACCTCTGGCGGCGGGGGATATTGCTTGCACAGCGGCTCGATATGGCCTTCGAGCAGGAACTACTCCAGGCCGAACTGCGGCGGCACGGCGGGTGAGGGGCTGCTCTCACCGCGCCCGCACATATTCCATTGCGGCAACCTGCCGCACATAGCCCTTCAGTTCCAGCATTGCCAGTGCCGCCGACACCTTCGCGGCAGGCAGGCCCGATGCCCGCGTCAGTACATCCACGTGCTGCGGCTCACCGCTCATATGCGCTAGCAGGGTTGCCTCAGTCGGGTCGTCGGGGGTCGTCGGGCAGTGCCAGCGCGATCTCCTGCTGGATAGGTGCGGCGGTCATATTCAGCACTTCCAGAATATCCTCGGCACCGGCCACCAGTGCCGCGCCGTTCCGTATCAGCGATGGGTGCCGTGGCTGGTGCGGTTGAAAATGGAACCGGGCACGGCGAACACCTCGCGGCCCTGCTGCAAGGCAAACTCTACCGTTATCAGTGCCCCGCTCTTTTCGCCCGCCTCCACCACCAGCACCCCCCGCGCCAGCCCGCTGATAATCCGATTGCGCGGCGGGAAGTTTGCCGAAAGCGGGCGTGTCCCCACCGGGTAATCGCTGATGACGGCCCCCTGCTGCATCATCCGCTCGGCCAGCGCCCTGTTGCGTTCGGGGTAAATCAAGTCGATGCCGCAGCCAAGCACGCCGATAGTACGCCCCCCGGCCTCAAGTGCGACCTCGTGCGCTACACTATCAATGCCAAGTGCCAACCCACTGATGATGGTAACCCCCCGCCGCGCCAGTGTGCCCACAATATGGCGAGTTGCCTCTTTGCCGTAGCTGGTAGGCGAGCGTGTGCCAACCACAGCAATTGCCCATTCGTCGGTGGGGGTGAAGTCGCCGCGCACATACAGCAGCGGTGGCGCTGTTTCAAGCTGGGCCAGTAGCGCTGGATAGTCGGGGTCTTCCAGGGCTACCAGTCGCACCCCCAGCGCCGCGATGCGCTCCAGTTCGCTCTCCAGGTCAATCTGCTGACGCGCCGCAGCCAGGGCTGCGCTCGAACGGGCATCAATACCGACCGCCAGCAAATCGGCAGCACTGGCCTGCCACGCTGCTTCAACGCTGCCACAGCGCTCTATCAGGCGGGCCAGCCGCAATGGGCCAATACCGGGCACCAGATTAAAGCCGAGATAATACTGCGTATAGGGGGCAAACGTCATAGATCTATCCATTCAACCGCCACACCGCCCGATAATGTATCAGTACGGCACAGCGGACACCACCCGCAACGAGCAAGCCCGCTCCCACGATGCTGAGAGCGGGGCGATGTGCAACTGCAATCTACCGCTGATAGGTACACTGCACATTCCAGGCCCAGCTTCCAAGCTGCCCCACCCGGAATGTACCCGTTGCCGGGTCGCGCTCGATACGGCCCTGCTCGAAGTACTGCACCGTCATCGGCACACCGTTGATCGCTTCGGTGATCTCTTCCGAAAGCGGCGCACCAAAGCGCCATTCATCCTGTGCCTGGCGGTAGAAATCGTAGAACGCACCCTGCACATAATGCCCGGTTTCCGGGAAGTAGCGGCTATTGGCCCCCTGCGGTGGGTTGGCCGGCGGGTCGAAGGTGCGCCCTTCGGCCTCCACAAACGAGCGCCCGATATCGGTGAACAGGATCGACTCGCGAATCTGATCGAGATAGCTCCGCCCCTCGTTCACACTCGCTGAACGGGTTTGCAACTCCATTACGCCGCCTTCAAAATACTGTACCACTACGTTATCTTCGGCGCGGGGATACGCATTACCCAGTGGCAGACCAAAGTTGCTGCGCCCGCCGAACGTGTCCCACACTCGCCGGAACCAGCCTTTAACATAGTAGGGCGTGCCTTCGACCAGCAACGGGCTAATGTCGCCATCGTCGCGGGGCACCTGCGGGCGCGGCGG
>JAAUSQ010000430.1 GCA_012033195.1 Chloroflexaceae bacterium | reverse complement strand
ACGACTTCGCCGCCTTCTAACCCAAGAATTGCCGCCCCCCAGAATCTGGTCGGTCTGAGCATCGATCACAGCCTTCATCACGCCGCGTGTTTCATCGGTTTCGAGCGCACGGGCAACATACTTCATCGGCAGGCGGGCAATCTGGATGCGATAGCCCTGCTTGCGGGCTTCCTGCTCGGTCAGGCCCACCCGCCCCAGTTGGGGGTCGATAAAGACGGTATACGGTACGAGTCGCCCCGCAATGCTGGCCCGCTTCCCTTCGATCAGTGTGGCCTTCAGCATCCGAAAGTCATCGTATGAAATATGCGTAAAGGCTGGCCCGCCCTTCACATCGCCCATTGCATAGACACCAGGGACATTGGTTTCAAGATATTCATCAACCAGTATGTGCCCCTGTTTATCGGTGTTCAGGCCCGCCGCCGCTACATTCAGCACATCGCTGTTCGGTTGGCGTCCGGTTGCCACCAGCAGATGTGAACCGGCAACGATGCAAGTTTCGCCGCCGACCTGCACCGATACCTGGAGTGTAACATTATCGATCTGCTCAACCCGTTGCACCTCTGCACTCGTCAGCACCGTGATATCATCATCACGCAGAATGTCGGCAACGGCTTCGGCAATATCCGGGTCTTCGTGGGGCAAGAGCTGATCATCTCGCTGGATAACGGTTACATCGCTGCCGAAGCGCCGGAACATCTGGGCAAACTCCAGGCCAATGTAGCCCCCGCCCATCACCAGCAGGTGTTCGGGCACGCTATCCAGTTCCATAATCGTCGTTGAGTCGAGGCTCGGCACCCGATCCAGTCCTTCGACGGGTGGCAGAGCAGGCCGCGCACCAACGTTGATGATCACCGTATCGGCTGTCAGCGAACGGGTTGCCCCTGTATTCAGCCGCACAGCTAGCTGTTTCGGAGCGGTAAATTGTGCCTCACCCATCATCAGATCGACGCCATCGGTCTGTTCAATCTGCTGCTGGCTGCCACTGCGAAAGCGCTCAACCATAACACGCTTGCGCTGCCGTACCACGCCCAGGTTCACCGATACCGGACCTGTACTAACGCCATAATCGGCGGCGCGGCGGGCCAGATGCGCCACCCGTGCGCTGGCGATCATCGTTTTGGTCGGGGTACAGCCAGTATTGACACAAGTACCGCCAACATGTTCGCGCTCGATCAGGGCCACGCGGCGGCCTGCCTTTGCCAGTGCAGTAGACAACGGCCCGCCCGACTGTCCGGCCCCGATGATGATTACGTCGTATCGTTCCGCCATACTCGCGCTCCTTTTCCGTACACTTTTTGCTCCAACTGCGGATGTTGCAAGAAATATGCCTGCAATTGTAGGAAAAACGTTAATAAGCCTCTTTAAGAATAATAACAGGTACAAAGCACACTGGCTATGGTATAAACAAACGAAAAGGGAGCACAGCAGGGGCAGATGCGCGGAAACTAGCGGTCGATAGTGATGGTCAGGTCGTAGGTGTGCAAGTCTGTCGTGGCACGTCTGGTCTGATACACCCGAATAAAGTAATCGCCGCCTTCGTCCGCCGGCACGCGGTAGGTCACCTGTTCAGTCGCGTTGCCCGGTAATTCTGAAAAGGCGATAGCGTCCAGGTTGGGGTCGATAGCAAGCGGACGGAACAGCCCCAGATCATAGTTCGCGTCGGTGGGTGCTGGCTCCATCCGAACGGTGATGGTATCGCCTGGTTGCAACGGCACCCGGTAATAATCGTCTTCGCCCTCCGGGTCATCTGCCAGCGAACCCGTACAGACACCGTCGATGGTGGTCAGCAGCGGCGGCAGTGGCGGCGTCAGGATGCTATCGTTATCGTTTTCGATGTCGTTGCACGGTGGGACAATCAGCGCGATGGTGGTACTGGCACGTATTCCAAGCACGTCCGAGACAGCGCTGATGATCGCTACGCCGCGTGCAATGTTGGGGTTGGTAAACTCGACTTGGGCGCGACCATTGGCATCGGTGACAGCATTCTGGCTGCTGAGTCGTCCGACCGAGTTTTCGAACCGAATAGGATGATTGGCGAGGGGCACGCCACCTGCTCCCAGCACCTGCACAAAGATGGTTGTGCCCACGTTGCGATTTGTCCAGAATCTCAGCACTGGCAACCGTCACAATCACTTCCGGGGGGTTCATTGGTATCGAGGTTTGAGTTGGTGTTGGCGTGGGCGAAGGTATCGTCACTTCGCGCACCAGATGGGGCAGGTAAGCAAACTGAGGCCGAAAGATGCCCACCACCTTTGGCAAGTAGATAATCTGCTCCTGGGTCGGGTTCTGCTGGCGCGGCGGCGCGGCAAAGATGACTGGGTGCAACAGTAACAGCAGCAGCAGGGCAACAATGCCGAGGGAGGCCCTGCGCCGGCGGCGCTGCTGTACAGTTGGTGGTTCAACATCCAATTGCTTCCCCTGTGTGGCTGATGCCATCAATCGCCCTGCCGCACACCGCCGCCGCCGTCCTGCTTCCCACCGTCGCCGTGGGTCCGTATCCAGACCTTGACCACAACATTTGTATTGGGATAAAGCAACGAGCCAGCTCCTGGCACGGTGGCCCAGACCACATTATTATAGCTGGCATCTGGCGTTTCTTCGACCACAAACGGAAGCTGAAGCTGGTTGAGCACCGCCAGGGCCTGGTCGCGGGGAAGCTGGCGCAGGTCGGGCATAGCGCGTGGCTCGCACACCGTCAACGTTACCGATGTATTGATCGGTAGCTGCGTACCCGGTGCAGGCTGCATTGCCAGCACCTGCAACGGCGCACAGACTGGCCCGGTTGCAAGCCGCGCAATCTGGGGCACCAATCCTGCGTCGCTGATGCGCTGGCTCGCTGTATCCTCAAGCACACCAACGACATTGGGTACTGCGACCTGCTGCGCGATGGGTGGCGGCTGATCCGGTGGTGGGGCGGGTGGGCGTTGCGTTGGTACCACAGGTGGAACCGGAATACCGGTCGTGTAACACGCAGTGCGCGAGGGTAGCGCGATGGTGAGGGCGGTCG
>JAAUSQ010000429.1 GCA_012033195.1 Chloroflexaceae bacterium | reverse complement strand
GCTCCACCGCTACTACCTCGTTGAAGCAGAACGCTGTCGCTTGGCCGGCAAAGATGGCGATGCACGGGAATATTATGACAAAGCGATAGCTCTGACGCGCAACCATGCCTATCTCAATGATGAAGCATTAGCCCAAGAACGTGCCGGCGCATACTACCTTGCCAGGGGCCAGCAGCAAATTGCCGCGCTCTATATCCGCAACGCACACTATGCTCTGCTGCAATGGGGAGCAACTGCCAAAATGCACCATATGGAGCAACACTACCCGTGGCTCACTGCTGATGAGAAGCCAATTGTTCAGTATCGCCCGATGGAAGATACCATCTCGCAATCATCACCATCATCACGACTGGATTTTGCCAGCATCATCAAAGCATCGCAAGCTATTTCCGATGAACTGGCACTTGATGTTCTGCTTGCTAAACTCATGCGTATTGTTATTGAAAATGCTGGAGCCGAACGCGGGCTACTGCTCCTTAAGCAAGGTAGCCAGTGGCGTATTCAGGCCGAAGGGATTGTAGACCAGCATACGACGCGTGTTTTACAATCCTTGCCTGTTGGTGAAGAAGATGCCCCCCTATCAATCATCAACTACGTTATTCACACAGGGGAGAGTGTCGTTATCCACAATGCACCAGACGATGAGCACTTTATGCACGACCCCTATATTCAACAGCATCACCCACACGCTGTCCTCTGCATGCCAATGATCCACCAGACACAACTGATCGGCCTTCTGTACCTAGAAAACACGATAACGATTGGCGCATTCACAGCAACACGCATTGAAATCTTGAGCCTGCTCTGTAGTCAGGCAGCCATCTCAATCGAGAATGCACGCCTGTATAGCCATATGGAAGACCTAGTTGCCGCCCGAACAACAGATCTGGAACGCACCAATGCTATTTTGCACGAAGAAATTATGGAACGAAAGCGAGCCGAAGAGATGTTGCTGAAAGCGCGTGATGAGCTAGAAATTCGTGTTCAGGAACGCACTGCCGAACTCGCAGAAACCAACCGCTCGCTTCAAAGTGAAATCGCCGAACGTATGCGGACCGAAGCACACCTGCACCACGCCCGCGAAGCCGCCGAAGCCGCCAACCGTACCAAAAGCATTTTCCTGGCAAATATGAGCCACGAACTCCGTACACCGCTGAACGCTATTCTTGGCTTTACCCAATTGATGGAACGTGAACAAACATTGTTGCCCAAACACCAGGATTATATGCGTATCATTGCACGCAGTGGCGAGCATCTGCTGGCGGTCATCAACGATATTCTCGAGATGTCCAAAATTGAAGCCGGTCTGACAATACTGAACGAACAAAGTGTTGATGTGCAGATGCTGATCAAAACCATGTACGATATGTTTGCACTTCGTGCCCGGAAAAAAGAAACCTGTCGCTCTCTATTGAAACCGATCCTGATGTTCCCCACTTCATTCTTGCCGACGAGCACAAACTTCAGCAAATCTTGATCAATCTCCTGACCAATGCTATCAAGTTTACGTTACAAGGAAGCGTCACCCTGCACGTTAGCACCCACAAACAATCGCACGTCCTGGCATCGCATACTCCCCCACCATTGTATGTACCATATGGACAGAACACTTCTGTCAAACAAGAGAATCCAGACACCCCATCGCATAGCATACGTTTTGAGGTTATAGATACGGGCAAAGGCATCCCGGCCAATCAGATACTCTCTCTCTTTGATGCGTTCACCCAAGCGACAAACGACCAGCAGTTTCAAGAAGGCACCGGGCTTGGTCTTCCCATCAGTCAACACTACGTCCAGGCAATGAATGGAATCATCTCCGTGACCAGCGAGGTTGGCAAAGGTTCTACGTTTGCCGTCGAGATACCGCTCCACGAAACTGCGTATTCTACCCGCAACCCAAAACAGACAGTCAAACAGGTTGTTACGTTGGCTCCCGGTCAACCCGATTACCGTATACTGGTCGTTGAAGATATGTGGACCAACCGCACCCTGATCACGCACATGCTCGAATCGGTCAATTTCCAAGTCAAAGCAGCCACCAATGGACAAGAAGGTATAGATACCTGGAATGAGTGGCACCCCCACCTGATATTTATGGACATACGTATGCCTGGTATGGATGGCTACGAAGCAACACGAACGATCAAAGCAACCCCGCACGGTCGGCAAACCATCATCATCGCACTTACCGCAGGGGCATTTGAAGAAGAACGCGCTATTGTGCTCGACGCAGGGTGTGATGACTTTATCCGCAAGCCATTTCGTGAGACCGACATTTTCGAGGCAATACACAAACACCTCGGTGTCGACTATGTGTACAGAGACGAAAACCAAAACACCGAAGGAAATGACAACCCAACCGAGTTTGACATATCTCATACAAGTACGGAAGACCCTTCTCCGGCCACCATCTCATTAGATGTCATCCCTGCGACAACAGCTGAGCAACTCCACCACGCTGCACTCCTGGGAGATATAGATGCCGTCATCATGCTGATTGAGGAGATCAGCACCGAGCACCCATCCATTGGCAAAGCTTTGCGTACTCTTGCCAGCAATTTTCAATTCCAGAATATTGTGGCTATGACAGAGCTACGAGTGAAGACCTCGTTATAAAGGCAAAAAGGGCAAAAAGGGCAAACTTTTTTGTTTTGTGCCCTTTTATGGGTATACCAAGACTAGCAATAACCGTAGTTTTTCTTTATCATGACAATGTTGATAGTAACTATTCACATGTGGGGGCCTTGCTCCTGGGGTTTCGCCCCAAACCCCGGTTTTGTGGGGGTAATACCAAGTTCGGGTGAAGAATTTAGACTCACGCAAAGGCGCAAAGACGCAAAGACCGGACAAAGATTCGGGCAATTTGTATAACTGTTTCACCCGTATTTGGTATAACATCCCTTGAGGGGCATAGGCATGAAGCGAACGCTGTCGTTTTCTTGGGGCTTCGCCCCAAACCCCCGCATTTGCGGATGCAAGTCGCTTAGCTTAAGGGGTGCAAGGGCAGTGAAG
>JAAUSQ010000428.1 GCA_012033195.1 Chloroflexaceae bacterium | reverse complement strand
CTGTGGCAGCCCACGTTACTATGACTGTTACATACCGAGGACATTTTATGAATAGATACACATCCTGGCTTCGCAACCCCCTTGTCTGGCTGGGTGCGTTGGCATCGCTACTGATACTCACAAGTCCGCAAACCATCCCGACCCTCTCGCAAAATACTGACCCGGTCACTGTCGGGCAGTGGTCGCAACCTGCCAGTATCTCACCCATCTCAGTGGACGCCGTAGACCCCGAAATTGTGATCGACTCGCTTGGTGTTACCCACATTGTGTATGCAGAAAGTAACTTCAGCAACAAAGAAGATGTGTATTACCTGAACAACCGGGATGGCATATGGAGCGACCCGGTGCGTATATCGGGAGCCGAGCGTAGCTTCCGTCCGGTCATCCGCACGGTTACTATTGGCAATCAAGTTATCCTCGATGTAGCCTGGGGTACGCGCACCGGGGGCGGCCTCTACTATCGCCGCTCTACCGACGGCGGACGCACTTGGAGCGCCGAAGAACGCGCCCTTGGCCTGCCCGCATTTGACCCTGGCCTGACGATTGACAACAGCGGTACACCGCATATTGCCTTTACCCGTGGCGGCAAACTCAACGGCGAAGATATTCTGGATGTGTATTACACCAGCAAGGTAAATGGTGCCTGGACGACTCCTCAGCTTGTTAGCGACCCCCGCGACGATGTCAACGGCGAAACCAGTATTGTTCACAACTACGATAACAACAACCAGCTTGTACTGCATATTGCCTATCGTGCCCAGCGCAACTTCAGTGGCGAAAACAAACCGGGCGATATTCAGGTGAACTACGCCCGCAAGCTGCCGGGGTTGCCCTGGACCCTTGAGACCATCCGCGAGGACTTCGGCGGCAAACCCGACCTGAAGGCTGGCCCCGGCACAACGCTCTACCTTACGTTGTCTGCCAAACAGAATCCCTTCGACTTTGAAGGCTTCTTTTATCGCAGCGATGACAACGGTAACACGTGGCGCGATTTTGGCCCGGTGGGTGCCCGCGACGATAAACTGACCCGTTCAACCGTCAATGCCCGCTCATCCGATGGCATTTTGTTTGCGGTTTCTGCCGACCTTTCGGAAGCAGATGATAACCGTGACAATATTCTGGCGCGTATTTCAAACGATAACGGGAATACCTGGGGCGAACGGCAGAATATTTTTGAGGCACCTGGCTTTTCGAACGAACCCCGGATTGCAGGTGGCTCCAGTAAAGTGCATACCGCGTGGCAGGATAACGTCGATGGAAAGTTCCGCATTTTTAACAGCGACTACTACACCAGCCAGCCCAGCCACCTGTCACCCCGACGCCAACCGCTACCCCCACACCAACACCGCTGCCTATCCCCGAAGGACGTATCACGGCACGCGGCAACCTGAACGGTAGCGAACTGACCAACGCCCGCAACGTTTCGGTCAACTTCGAGGTGACCAATGGGCAACCAAACGAGTATCAACTTGCCAATACCGCCGCGCTTGGCACCGAACCAATTATTGCTATTCCCGAAGGCTCTGGCACCAGCTTTAATATCAACTGGCTCCTCGATCAGCCCTTCGGGGAGGAGTGCCAGACCCCGACCGTATACGCACGGCTCATCGACACCGATGGACGCATAACGCCCGAAGGCAATGCCGAGCCGTTGCCATCCGATATTCTGCGCGATACTATCACCATTGATATGGGGGTTGATGCCAACATCGTAGTGGGCAACCCGTTTGTGCCCTCCGCACAGGCGGCACTGGGCAACGTTGCACAACTGCAAGACTTTGGCGGCGATGGCGCAACCAACGGCGACCCGAACTATACCCGCACGCCATTTTTCTATGGCGAGGTGACGGCACGCCAGGGCGAATGTTCCAATCTGGCGAGCGCATCGTTTAACAACATCGAAGCCGCCAACGTATCGGCCCGGAAGATTTACGACCTGGTCCCGATCCCGGTACTCAATCCGAGCGATGGCCCCTATACTGTTACGGTTCAGGTCAGTGACAGCGTTGATAATGATCTTACTGCTCAGCGGGTTTTTTACCTCGACCGCGCCCAGCCAGTGCTCACGCCGCTGGTGACCAGTACCGTAACCATTCTCAATGATCAAGACCAGCCGATTAGCAGCACCAATACGGCCAGGGTGCATCTCCTGTTTGAAAATATGGCAATCACCGACCAGGGGTATGGTGATACCAACCCGGACAAACCATTCTGGGGCGTGTGGGTTGCCAATAGCATCCAGCAACTCGCTATTACCGATACCGAACAACTAGCGCTGCTCGACTGGCAAGCAATGGAGATCGACGCATCGACGGTGACCCGCAGCAACGGGCTGTACAACTTCCGGCTCTCCGATTGGAGCGTATTTGCCGGATTGACCGATATTGTTAATGCAGGTGGGCGCACCCAATACATGTATGTCAAAGCAATTGATGGCGCGGGCAATGTCTCATTTGCCACGGTGGGTGGGCCGCCTATTACATTATCGAACGACATCAAGCCATTTAGTATTTACTTGCCACGCAGCGTGCGTTAGACTGATGAGTTAAGGAACGCTAGTTGAGGGAGCTACCGAAGCAACAGGCCGCCCCGCATGCGGCCCGACCGGGCGATGCTGCCGGGTCTGCACAACATCATTGGATCTTGTCGGCGACCACTGCCACGTGCCTGCTATGGGTACTGGTCGCCGGTTATACGGTCGTCTTTTCGCTGGCCTCTTCTGCCAAATACGGGTGGTTCGGGCAGGGTCACGATCTGGCGCTGCACCATCAGGCGATCTGGAACACCACGCAGGGCCGTATCTTCGAAGTGAGCGGCTTTGTATACCCGCCGCTTCTCTTTGGCTACGACCCCTACCTGATTGAGTTGCTGGTGGTGCCGTTCTATGCGCTGGTGCCTTCGGTGCATACGCTGTTTGTGTTACAAACGCTGGCGCTGGCGGCGGGGGGGGGGTGGCAGTATGGCATCTGGCGCGGCAGGCGGGCCTCGGTGCGTGGTGGGCACTGCTGATGGTAGTGCTGTA
>JAAUSQ010000427.1 GCA_012033195.1 Chloroflexaceae bacterium | reverse complement strand
GTTTCTGAGCGTACGTCCGGCAATCGTAATGGACTAAAAGATGTGCCATGGCTTCTATAAACTGAGCACGGTCACTAGCTCAACATTGTAGTCGATTGTATACGGTTGCGATGTCGTATCTTCCATTATAACCAGACAATTCATCAGATGCAAGTGGTTTTTCGAGAGTACTTTTGGGCTACTACCTCATATAATATTGCCTGTATGCTATGTCAAAAAAAGATCATAGTTCAGGGTATACACAAAGGACAGCTTATCTCGAACCATTTTTAACTTTCAGAACAACTCATATATGATAAATATGGTATCTTCATAGATTATTCATTACTGGGGAATAAGCTCTTCATATGTCCTTCATATACTACTTGTACGGCAGGGGTATGCTCTGCCGCAGTGCAACACTGGTAATTTATCGCAAGGAGGTAGGTATGAAGAACAGGATGCTGCACGGAAGGCGGAAGCGCTGGAACAGTTTGCTGGTGCCGCTGCTGGCGCTGCTGGTACTCGGCATGGTGGAGGCGCACATACACTGACCGCAAACATATGAACTGATGTCAGTCTTGTAAGTGTGGTTTCCTGTTGCGAACATGCACTCTACTATTAAGATGGAGCTTGCCGGCACGGGAATACCAGGAGGCACCACACTCACGGGGTCGGGGTGAGCACCGTTGGCAACCAGGTTCGTTCCAGTACATCAAAGTCAAAGCGGGTGCCATCTTCGGCCTGCACCTGTAATATAGGGCCATCGGCACCAATAACTTCAATTGGGCCGTGATTGGTGGGTGTAGTATAGTAGCCCGTTGGAGCCACAGCTATCTTGTCACCGACCGAACCAGACACAATAATAAGATATCCCTGGTCGACATCACCTGGTTGCCCGCCTGCCCACACACGAACAGACGTGGTTCCAAACTTCTGCTGCCAGCAATTCTTGAGCCGTATCTGCCGATGAAAATCCTCCCAGCAGGTTTCATAAATGCCCATCTGGATAGGTTGCGTGGGAAATGATGTCACCGTTGGTGGCATCGTGATGGGTGATGGGGTGTGGTCGGTTTGTCGTGCAACATGGGTCTGCACCAGACGTTGCTCACGCTCCAGAAAATCACGTTTTTCATCAGGGAGATTCGGCGGTAGGTCATCTTGCAGCCCAATGATGGTTGGGGTGGGAACATCGGCAGCAAACGCTCCTTGAGAAGGGGCATTCACGATTGTACCGCAGCCGCTCAATACGATAGCAAGGCAGAGCAGGGGAGCGAGTATGGTAAAATATCTCATGCTGTTCTTGTCCTTTCAGCATTATGTGTATCATTATATTGTAGCTAAGGTGCTGGTTGGACAATCAGGTCTGTGACCAAAAAATCCTGAATACTCAGTAACCTGTATCTACTCTTTAGAGTATACACCTCGCATAACTGAGCACTTAGCGCCGCCATCGCCCCTTGCCCTGTCTCACAATCCTCTCATTGACGCCATCCCCGGCAAGTGCTAGAATGCACCAGGTACTATTAACCCATTTGCAACAACCAGCCATCCATGCAGATACTCAACGGAAAACGCATTGTGCTCGGCGTGTGCGGCAGCATCGCCGCTTACAAAGTCGCAGAACTGGCTCGCAACCTGACCCTCGGCGGGGCTATCGTCGATGTGGTGCTGACCGAGTCGGCGGAGCGATTCGTCGGAACGGCCACCTTCCAGGCATTGACAGGCCGCCCCGTGCTCACCGATATGTGGGCACTGCCCGAAGATAGCGTGGTCGGGCATGTCGCGCTGGGTGTCAACGCCGACCTGATCGTGATTGCGCCCGCCACTGCCAACACGCTGGCACGACTGGCGGCGGGCATGTGCGACGATCTGCTGACCACCACCGTATTGGCAACCACTGCGCCGATCCTGTGTGCGCCAGCAATGAACGTGCATATGTATGCCGCTGCTGCCACACAACACAATATTGCCACCCTGCGCGGGCGGGGCTTCACGGTGCTGGAACCAGCCGAAGGGCGTATGGCCGAGCCGATGGTGGGCAAAGGACGGCTGCCAGAGCCTGCTATAATTGAGGGAGAAATTCGGGCGCTGCTGGGGCGCACTCACGGCCCGCTACGGGGCAAAAAAGTTGTGGTGACGGCAGGCGGCACCCGCGAACCAATCGACCCTATCCGCTACTTGAGCAATCGTTCGTCGGGACAGATGGGCTATGCACTGGCAGCGGCGGCCCGCGATGCTGGCGCACATGTCACACTCATTAGCACGCCAGTCACGCTCGAAGCGCCTGCCGCCATGGAACTGGTGCGGGTTGAAACGGCTATTCAGATGCGTGACGCAGTGCAGGCCGCCTGCACCGGTGCCGATCTCCTGGTGATGAATGCTGCGGTTGCCGACTTCCGGCCTGCCGAGGTTGCCGACCAGAAGATCAAGAAGCAGGGCCACGCCGAGGGGATGACCTTGAACTTGGTGCCCAACCCGGACATTCTGGGCGAACTAGCCCAGCGCGACGATCTGTTTAAGGTGGGCTTTGCCGCCGAAACACAGGACTTGCAGCACCACGCCGAAGGCAAGTTGCAGCGCAAACGACTTGATATGATTGTTGCAAACAATGCAACCGAAACAATGAGCCAGAACGACATTGAAGTAACCATCCTGACCCGCAACAACGATGTGATTATGATGCCCCGTCAGAGCAAAGAGGCTGCGGCGGTTGCCATCTTACAGACGATTATTGAACGACTGCCCCGCCTGCCCGCCGACAGGGGCGCGGGCCATACTGAATAGTTACAGGTTATGACGACAGACACCGATAAACAACAACAGCAGAACCCGACGACGCCCGCGAAACCACCTGCTGCACCAGCACATGGGCAACCCGCCGAACGCAACGTTGACCGCGAAGCACCAACACAGATCGGCACTGTGTTCGAGCAACTACGGACTCTGACCCGCCGCTTCCAGACGGGTGGCATGCAAGGCAGTACCGCAATGCTCCCCCGTCCGCGCCGGGTGCCTCGCAGGATCGCATTCGAGCAGCTTATCAA
>JAAUSQ010000058.1 GCA_012033195.1 Chloroflexaceae bacterium | reverse complement strand
ACACCATTTTTACCACAGCCGGCGATGTGACGGCGCTGGAATGGATTGAGCAGAACACTGCGCCCACGTCGCAATTCCTGATTAATACGACTGGCTGGTTCTCGCATGTTGACCGGGGCACCGATGGCGGCTGGTGGATTACGCCGCTCACCGGACGCAGTACAAGCCTGCCGCCGGCCCTGTATACCTATGCCGACCCTGCCTATGTTGCGGCAACCCATGCCCGGAGCCGTACCGTTGCCGAATATACACCGGGGAACGAGCAGGCAATTTACGACCTGATCACACAGCAGGGCATTGATTATGTGTACCTGGGCGCGGAGCCAGAGCCACTGACGCCACAGGTTTTTGCCGATACCGAGCGCTTTGCAAAAGTCTACGAGCGTGATGGGATAACCATCTTTGCAGTGCTTGGCACGCCGTAGCCGGTGCTTGCAGCAAGTGCTACACTATGGTATGCTTTCCAAACGTAAGACTACCGATTACCCTGTCAGAATAGGCAACACTCTTATCGCTGCATCATTCTGATTGACCAGAAACAGGACTATGTCAGAAACGGGTGGGCAACTCAGCGACCGTGAACGCGAGATACTGGAGCACGTGGCAAATGGGGCAACCAACCAGCAAATTGCTAACAACCTCGGCATCAGCGTCAACACGGTCAAAGTCCATGTACGGAATATCTTCGGCAAGATAGGCGTTGCCTCGCGTGCCGAAGCCACCCTGTATGCTGTGCGTGCGGGTATTGTGTCGGTGCATGGCGCACCCGACCCGACGGGCGCAGCGGTGGCCGTGCTGGAAGAGCCGGAGCCGATGGTACCGCCGCACACCCCACCGATACAGAACACGGGCGTATCTGCCACTTCTACTGAAACAACTATGGCATCGAAAAAACAAAAACCAACTGAAGCACCAGCAACATCCGCCGGGTCGCGGGTATGGCTCTCGCTTGGCCTTGCGATTGTGGGCATTGTGCTGGCGGTGGTCGCCATTGGCTTTGTACTGGGCGATACCCGCTCGGGCGAGCTACCCAATGACACGCCCGCCAATCCACCCGCTGCCGGGCCGGGTGGCATTATGCAGGCTGCTGTGCCCAACCCCGACTGGAACACGCTTGCACCGCTTGAGGCAGTGCAGGAGGCCGCCGCCGCTGTTAATGTGCAAGGCAGCATCTATTTGATAGGTGGTGTCAATGCCGATGGTGTCACCGGAGCGGTGCGGCGCTACGACCCCGATAATGATACATGGCGTTCGCTGGCAAACAAGCCTACCCCTGTCACCAATGCACAGGCCGCAGTAGTGAATGGCCTGGTGTATGTGCCCGGTGGCGAACTGCAAGACGGCACCACCACCAATGTGGTCGAGGTGTACGACCCGGTACAGGGCACCTGGAGCACCGCGCCCGATCTGCCCACACCCCGCAGTGGGTATGGTCTGGTGGCCTTCGAGGGGCAGATGTATCTGCTCGGTGGCACCGATGGCGAAACGATCCACGATGAGGTTTATGTCTTCGACCCGGATAGCGAAAGCTGGAGCCAGGAAACTACCCTGCCTACGCCGCGTGCCTATGGTGGCGCAGCCGTGATTGAGGGCAAAATTTATGTAGTAGGTGGCGAAAACGACGAAGGTCTGGTACTGACACTCGAAATCTACGACCCGGTACGCAGCGAGGGGCAGTGGACAGCCTCAACCGCCCGGATGCCAGAAGGCCGTACCCGCTTTGGTCTGGGGGTCATCTTTCGCTTTATTGTGGTGATGGGCGGCACGCCAGCGGGTAGCCCGCTCTTCTACGACTTCCGTAACGACCTGTGGCGTACCTTCAACAATGTGCTGCCACCGGTTGAGTTTGGCACACAGCCGGCGATTGCTGTGCGTGATGATGCACTGTATATTGTCAGCGGTGAGCCAGATGCTACCGCCAGCGATGTAACGGAGATGCGTTTTATTTACCGCACCGAGCTACAGATTTCCAATTGACACAGGCGCAGATTAAGGAAATATACACATGCTTGCAGGTGTGGCTTGAAGCTGCACCTCTGTTTTTTCAGGGGTGCGGCAATACCCCACCTCACAGCCCCGCCAACCACCACTCGCGGGCCAGCCACACCCCCACCCCGTACAGCACCAATAGCCCCGCCAGCACCATATCGCTGCGGCTCACAAACCATGCCCGCCGCATCTGCACCGCCTCGACGGTGTGCAGGCTGATCCAGAAGAGCACCAGCGACAACCCGCCGTACAGCACCCACGTTGCCCGATAGACGGGCACCACCGTCACCGCCCCGCCATCAACCCGCACGGTGCCTTGGGTGAGCAACCCCAGAATAGCCACCGGGCGCAGTGTGCCGATGTTGATCACCTCTGGCGGTTGCACGCTGGCTAGGGCTGCCGCTGTTGCCGAAAGCGGATTTGCCACGACATACTCCGGTGGCGCGGAGGCCTGCGCGTTGGTGACGCTCCAGATATTGGCCGCAAACAGCGTGCCGCCAATGATCGCAATCAGCAGCGCATAACAGAGCAGCGTGGCGGTGTAGGTCTGGCGCGTTACCACCGAGCAGAACAGGCCGAGCACGCAGCCAAGCAGGTTGGTGATTGCCACCGTCAACAGCACGCGCCCCAGGTCGGCCAGCTCTACGCCACCAAACAGCACCACCATACTGAAGAGCGGCAGCGCACACACCAGCAGCAACCCCACAAAGGCCAGCGCTACCAGCAGCTTTGCCAGCAGTATCTGCACCGCTGCCAGCGGGGTTGCCATCAGAATATCGAAGGTGTAGCGTTCGTGTTCGCTGCTAATACTGTTGACACTGGTCGCCGGAGCCAGAAACACTAGCAACGTCTGCACTGCAATCGTTAAGCCGATAAAAAGCACCTGCCCGATCTGAGCACTGACCAGCGGCGAACCAAGATTGACCTGCTCCACCACCGCATTGTAGAGCCACAACAACGCCAGCAGCAGCAACCCGATGTAGATCGAGAGCAGCACCGCCGGACGGCTGCCGCGCATCTGGGTGCGAAGTTCTTTTGAGACAATGGGCCAGGAGAGCATGTTTATCATGGCAGCGTTCCTTCAATCTGTCCAATCGGCGCAATACAGCCATAACTGCCGAGGTTACCACGCAGCCGCAGCCGCACATCGCCGCCGCGCAGATAGGTTGCAGCGTCGTCCAAGGTGTAGAACGGGTTGACCGCAGCGGGTGAGCGTGTCAGGGGCAGCCAGGCGCCCGCCTGCCAGTCGTACAGGTCAGCCGTGATCGTGATGGGCGTGGTACCCTGCTGCTGTGTCAACAGGCCCAGCGTAAACGTAGACGATTGCAACGCGCCCAATCCTGGCGGCAGGCGGAGCGTTGCTGTCAGGGTGTTGCTCTGTGGCAGCAACCCCGATAGATTGTTGGGCAACTGGCAGGGCAGCGCTTCATCGACGGGCGGCATAACCGGCCTCACCCACTCGATAGGTACGCGTACCGGGCCGCTGCCTGCCACCTGTGCGGGCACTGCCAGCAGCGTGGTCTGGCGCGGGGCAGCACCAGCGGCGGCAACCCCTGCTGGCAGCGGTGTGTCATCGAGCCACGCCAGCAGCACAGGCAGCGACGCAACCGATTCGGTCGGACTGCGGGCCAGTGCCGCCGCGATTAGCGCCTCCTGCACATCCGTCAGCGGCGGGATGGGGGGCGATGCTTCGCCTGCGGTGGCATCGGGCCATGGCACGGTCGCCTCGGCACCGGGCGCAATATCGCCCAGCGCCACCACCTGATTGAGATACACCAGCAACGCCCCACCCAGCAGCATATCGGTCGGGTTCTGAACGGTCGCCTGCACACGGTCGTCTGTCAGCACCAGGCGGGCCGTCGGTGCTCCAGGGGCAGCAATGCGTCGGCAAGCACGCCTTGCAAGCGCCAGCGCTGAACGGGTAGTGCAAGCTGTGCCATCTGTTGCGGGTAGTCGGCGTGCAGCCGGATCAGTTCGCCGGATACCGTGCTGGCATTTTGCAGCGACCGCACCAGCGCCGACGCGGGCACCGTCGCGGAGAGGGTTTCTTGCTGTGGTGTGAGCACGGCCACGGCAGTCCGGGCACGTGCGACATCTGCGCTTACCTGCTCAACCAGCGTCACCGTCGATACCACCCGCTGATCGGCGCGGTAGGCGAAGGCTAGCCCGAACCCGACTCCACCCGCTACCAGCGCCAGCGCAGGCAGCAGCAGCCACGCCCACGCCTGCCTATCGATGCGGCGCAGCAGCAGGCCCAGCACTGGCCCCGCGAGTAGCACATAAACCAGCAGCAGTGCAATCAGGGGTAGACTGTTGGGCAGGTTCATCGGTGGCAGGTGCCCTGCTGCCAGCGCTAGCGCCTGTTCTTGCAGCGTGTCGCGGGTTGGCTCCACCCCAAAATCGCCAGCGTAGAGCATTGCAGGTTGCAGCAGTGCGTCCCACAGTACAGGCGCACCGGGCCACATTTGCAAGGCTTGCTGCGCGGGATTAAAGGCCAGTTGCGTAATCAGCCCGCGCCCCCAGGACTGTTGCACCCATAGCGGCGCATCCAGGCGACCTGTGCCGCGTACAGGCTGCGTTGGTGCGAGCGTGGCCCCATCCAGGGTGGGCAGTGGCGCAGCATCGTTCAATTCGGCGAGCGCAGCGGTATCAAGCGCGGTGGGTGCGCCAATGGTTGCCAGTTGCAGCGCAGGCGGCAGTCCGGCGACGGTCGGGCGGTTTTCGATCCCGCCACCAATCACCAGATGCCCGCCACCCGCGACCCAGGCAAGCAGGGCGCGGTGCTGCGTCTCGTCGAGCAGTTCGGTATCAATATCGTGCAGCAGCAGCAGTGTGAGGCTGCTCAAGCCGCGTTCTTGCGGCGGCAGGGTTGCCAGCGGCACTTCGACCACGACGAAAGGCAACCGCTCAAGTTCCTGGCGGCGCGGCAGCACCAGCGGTACAGGCTGGCTGCTCACAATCGCCAGCAGGCGCTCTTCGGGGCGTGGACGTACCTCGACATCCTGCTGCCCCAGGCGGCTCCCGTCGGCGGCGGTCAGTTCCACCTGGATCAGCCGCGTTAGCTCTTCCATCGCCATATACAGCGTAACCGTTTTTTCGGCTCCCTGTGGCATCGGCTCAGTCAGGGTGGCGCGGCTCTCAAAACCAGGCAGGCTGGCGGTGATGGTTACGGTGGTGTCGGGGCCAGTGTTTGCCAGCCGCACCGCTAGCGGCAGCCATGCACCGGGGCGGTAGTTGCCATCAAAGGCGGGCGTTATCTCGTAGGTCAGCGCCTCCTGCGCGGCAACTGGCAGCGCTAGCCAGATGCTCAGGCTGCCCAGACAAAGCAGCAGGCAGAGCACCAGGCGCAGTGAGGCAGCGTTGAATATAATAGCGTTGTTCATCGCCCTGTATTGTAGCAGAATGTGGCACCGGAATGCACAGCCCCGTGAGAAACAGATGAGCAAGCGTGGCCCGCCATCATTCCACCCGGCGAAACCTGCTAGAATACATGGACAAGCGGTACGATCTCTGGTAGAATAAAGACAGATTATTCTGTATAAATTGCTTTTATATTATAGGAAAAGGTAGGCTAGTTATGGGCTTTTTGCCGAGACGCGACCAAGGCACAAAGATCAGCGAAGATCAGGTATATGCTGCGCTCAGCACGGTGCAAGAGCCGGAACTCGGCGGCGACCTTGTATCACGCAAGATGATTAAAAACGTGCAGATCGACGGGGGTAAGATTGCGGTCACAGTCGAACTGACCACCCCCGCCTGCCCGTTGAAAGATGAAATACAGGCCGACTGCGAACGGGCCTTGCGTACCATCCCCGGTGTCACCGACGTGACAATCGAGTTTACCGCCAATGTGCGCCGCAATGCTGGCATTCCCGAACAGGCGGTTATTCCTGGTGTCACCAATGTCATCGCAGTGGCGGCGGGCAAGGGCGGCGTGGGCAAGTCAACTGTAGCGGCAAACTTGGCGATTGCACTTTCGCAGGAAGGCGCACGGGTGGGCCTGCTCGATGCCGATATACATGGTCCCTCGGTGCCGATCCTGCTGGGTATGCGCGGGATGGGTCAACCCGAAGTGTTCCAGACCCCCGGCGGCGAACCAATGATTATCCCCTACGAGCGCTATGGTATCAAGCTCATTTCGGTTGGCTTCCTGATTGACGAGCAGCAACCGGTCATCTGGCGCGGTCCGATGGTCACGCAGATGTTGCGGCAGTTTATCCGCAATGTCAACTGGGCACCGCTCGATTATCTGGTGGTGGATATGCCGCCCGGCACGGGCGACGTGGCGCTGACGCTGGCGCAATCGCTGCCGCTGTCGGGGGCGCTGATTGTCACCACGCCGCAGATGATGGCAACCGCCGATGTGGTCAAGGCGATCCAGATGTTTAATCGGGTGAATGTGCCGATGCTTGGCATTGTTGAAAATATGGCCTACTTTATCGCCCCCGATACAGGCAACCGCTACGATATTTTTGGCACCGGTGGAGCCGCTCGATTGGCGCAAGAGCTTGACCTGCCGCTGCTGGGGCAGATTCCGCTTGGTATGAGCGTGCGGGCAGGCAGCGACGAAGGCGTACCCGCCGTACTCACCGACGCACCCGACGCATACGCCGAGGTGTTCCGGGCAGTGGCCCGCCAGCTTGCGGCCCGCATCAGTGTGATGGCATTTGCATAATATCATAGCCTATCGTTCTCCACAGGAGCATGTGTTATGTCAACAATAGCCCTGCTTGTCATTGATATGCAGGTCGGCTTGACCGCTACCGCCCACGACCGTGATGGCCTGGTTGAGCGGGTGAAACATGTGCTGGAAAAGGCACGCGCTGCCGATGTTCCGGTTATCTATATGCAACACGAAGACGCCGAAGAATTGGTTCGCGGCAGTGCTGAGTGGCAAATTGACCCGCTACTCGAAACAGCGGCGGGCGAAACGGTGCTGCCCAAGCAGGCCTGCGACTCGTTTTATGACACGGCATTGGATATGCTCCTGCATCAGCACGGTGTAACGCATCTGGTAATCACGGGGATGGATACCAGTTTTTGCGTTGATACCACCTGTCGTCAGGCGCTGAGTCACGGCTATGATGTGACACTCGTTGCTGATGCACACTCGACCATCTCGGACGAAGCCATGCCCGATGTGCCCGTTGGTGCGGCGCAACGTATTGCAATGCACAATATTATTCTGGCGAATCTGACTCACCCCCATCATCGTATTATCTTACAGACCGCCGATGACATACGCTTTTGAAATACTATGGGTGAATGATCATGAACAATGAGGCTCGTGGACATACCCCTGCACCATTGACCTTCTTTGAACCGACGACAGCAAAGCACGCGCCAGCCGCCCCGCTCGCCGCACTACCCGACCGACACCCCTGCGCACGACTCATTCGGGCGGCGGATTGACTACCTGCGGGTATCGCTGACCGACCGCTGCAATATGCGCTGTGTCTACTGTATGCCCGAACAGGGCGCACAGTTTATGCCGCGCCCCGAACTGTTGACCAGCGCAGAATTGATTACGGTGATGCGGGCAGCGGCGGCGGCAGGCTTCCGCAAGATTCGGATGACGGGTGGTGAGCCGATGCTGCGCCGTGATATCGTGGAGCTGATTCGCGCAATCAAGGCCATACCGGGTATCGATCATATTGCGATGACCACCAACGGCCTGCGGCTGCATAAGCAAGCGCCGATCCTCAAGGCGGCGGGCCTTGATCGCGTCAATATCAGCATCGACAGCCTGAACCCGGACAAGTTCCGCCAGATGACACGCGGCGCACGGCTCGAAGAGGTCTGGGCCGGTATCGAGGCGGCCCACGATGCCGGGTTGGTGCCGCTCAAGCTCAATGCGGTGATTGTGCGCGGCCTGAACGATGACGAGGTGCTTGATCTGGCGGCGCTGACGCTGGATAATGCCTGGGAGTTTCGCTTCATCGAGGTGATGCCGCTCACGGGTGTCGCAGGCGTCGCACAGGATGGCGTGGTGAGCACTGCCGAACTGATTGACCGTCTCGAAGCGGTGTATGGCCCGCTCGAAGCATTGGACCAGCCAGGGAGCGACCCAGCGCGGCCCTATCGCATCCGGGGCGCGGCGGGCACCATCGGCTTCATCAGTAGTGTGACCGACCCGTTCTGCTCGACGTGCAACCGCATGCGCCTGACTGCCGACGGTCGGCTGCACCTGTGCCTACTACGCGATAACGAGATTGATCTACGAACGGCGCTACGCCACGGGGCCACCCAGGAGGAACTTGAGCAGATTATCCGGCACGCGGTGCATGTAAAACCGTGGGGGCACGGCCTGCCCGAAGGGGTGCTGCCCACGCTGCGCGGCATGTCGGCGCTGGGGGGGTAGGTGTGGTGTGATACCGCACGCGGCGGCTCGCACTGCTTGCCTCAGGCACTTTACGCTTTGCGCTGCCCTAGCCCCGCCTGAATCTGCTCAATACTCTGCACCAGCGTCTGCCATGCAAATGTCTGCGCCTCGGCGGTGCGGCGGGCGTTGGCGGCAAACTTCTCGCCCAGGCCTTCGTCGAGGAAACGCACGATAGCGTTGGCGAGTGCTTCGGCATCCTGGGGCGGCACAATCAGCCCGTTCTCGCCATCCTGCACCACTTCGGGCAGGCCGCCCACGTGGGTGGTGATGACGGGCTTACCAAAGCCAAACGCAAGCTGCACCACGGCGCTCTGGGTTGCCGAGATATACGGCAGCACCACCACATCGGCAGGCTCAAAGTAGAGCGGCAATTCTTCGTTGGCAACATACCGATTGACAAACGTGACCGCATCCGCTACCCCCATCTCGCGGGCATAGCGGTAGTAAAACTCCGGCTCGTTCCAGATTTCGCCCACCACCAGCAGATGCACCCGCCGCCGCTGCAACACCAGCCGCACCGCCTGTATCAGATACTCCAGCCCCTTGTATGGGCGCACAAAGCCAAAAAACAGCAGGATCGGGCAATCAGCGGAAATGCCGAGGTGTGCCCGTGCCGCCGCAAGATCGGCGGGGCGGCCCTGCTGGGCAACGTCGGCATAGGTTGGTAAATACATCTTGGTGATATTGGCATTGGGCAGCAACGCCTGCAACCGGTAGCGATCCTGCTCACTATGCACAATAAAGGCATCGCCGCGATGCAACACCGTAATCGCCAGCCGCCGGTCGAGGAAGCCGCCGCCATCGTGGGGCACCACATTGTGGCAGACAAACAGCAGCGGGATAGTGGTATGGCGCTTGATGTAGTGTGACAGCACTGTGAGAAACGGTGTCCAGTAGGGCACCCACCACTGCAAGACTAGCAAATCGGGATTATCGGCCCGCACCTTGCGATACAGTTGCCACCACGTCAGCGGGTTGATCGGGTCGAGGATGTATTCACACTCCACCCGCAGCGCCGCTGTACTGGGGTCTTTATCGGTGGAGCCAGGAAAGAGCCAGGTTGGATACTGGCGTGTATACGAATAGAAGCGGGTGGTGTGTCCGGCCTCGCGCAGATGGCGCACCAGCACAGTGCTATAGTGCGCGATGCCCCCTCGGAAGGGGTAGGTTGGGCCAACAAAGGCTATCTTCACGGTTGTTCCCTTTGCACTCGAAAAATCTCTACCCCATCCTGAGCATACACAAGCTCGAAGGCCGGGTGCCCGTGTAGCCGCGTCGTGTCGATATGGTCGGCCTGTGCAGGCGGCGGCGTGGTAGTGGCCCCGCTGTACACATAGCTGATATTGGCCTCGTGCAGCGTTTGCAATGCCGCCCCGGTCGTCAGGTCGATAGTCACGGCTGATGCATCCTGCATCGGCAGACCACGCAATGCCACCGCCAGCGCATTAACCTGCGGCACATAATCGGGGGCCAGTGCCAGCTCGGTGCCATAGGTGAGCGGCGGCAGCGTGGTCGGGCGCTCGGCAAGGTAGGCTAGCCACCAGCCCGCATCCGAACCGGCCAGCAGCGTGCCGCCATAGGCCGGAAAACTATTGACTAAAAAACGTGCATCGGGCGGCGTTTGTTCCCGTATCCAGTTCATCGCCGCCATATCTGCCGCACTGACCAGTTGCGTGGTGCCGGTCAGAATACCTGTTTGCTGTGGGAGGTACCACACTACAGCACTCGCCAGCGCCACCACCACCAGCACCCGCCCTACCAGCGGCGGCAGGGGCAGCGCCGCAAGGCCCGCCTGCACCCGTTCGAGGGCATAGCCCGCCAGCGGTGCCGCCACCAGATAGAGTGTGCCAAACTCGGTGAGATAGTCGATAGCACCTGTACCGGGCAGGCCCACCACACGCGGCACCAGACACACCGCCAGCAGCACCGCCCACCCTGCCAGCATTGCCACGCGCCACTGCCGCTGCCAGCCTGCTACCAGCAACCCGCCCACGGCTAGCGCAATCACCAGCCGATCCAGGTAGAGCGGATGCACGGCGGGCAGTTGCACCGTCTGCTCAACACGGGCCGTGTCCATCCCGCCCACAAAAGACACCATATTACTGAGCAGACGGCTCTGCACGACATTGAGCAGCCAGGGCAGCGCCAGCACCAGCGCCAGCAGTGCCGCCCCTGCCGAGCGCAACGCCAGCAGCAGCACGGCCCACCCCGACCGCTGCACCAGCAGCGCCGCCAGCAGATAACTGCCTACAAAGGCCGCCGCAAACACCGTCACACGGTAGTGCGTCAGCATCAGGGCTGCCGTGAGCAAGGCCGCCAGCAGCAGCAACCGCCAGCGGTGCCGCAGGGCTGCCAGCAGTGCGGTTCGCCAGTGCAGCACCGGCGATGCGCTATCGTGCAGGGTACACTCGGCCAGCACGACCCACACCACTACCCCCGCCGCCAGCATGACCTGTCCGGTAAGCTGGGTATAGCGCCCCCAGTTGACAAAAAACGCAGGTATCAGCAGGACAAAGCCCGCCAGCAATACCGCCCACACGCCGGCCCACGGTCGCGCACCAAGCACCACTACCAGCACAAACGGTAACAACACCGCTATGGTATTGTGCAGTTGCCCAACCAGCAGCACACTGCGCGGCACATCCAGGCCAGTCAGCCAGTGCACAAACGCGGCATTGGCGTGAAAGCCATAATGATAAGTCATCGTGACTAGCGGGGCATACGGCTGCCACGAGTGGAACAGGCCGCTATTGTCTACCAGCAGTTGGGCTATCAGGGTGTGGTGGTACGAGTCGCCAAAGAGTCCGGTGGGCAGGTCGCGCACGACATACAGCCGCACCAGCAGCGCCACCAGTGCAAGCAGCACCAGCATCAGCGTTGCGCCATCCAGCACAGTGCCCTGCCAGGGCCAGCGCACGCCGCGCCCTTGCTGACGATAGAGGGAACCGTCCGGGTGGGTGGGGTAGATGGTAATGAGCAGGCTTGCCAGCAGGTACAGGCTCAGGGTGATGCTGTTCCAGGGTACCCCTACCAGATTGGACAGGAGCAGCAACAGGGGCGGCACTGCCGTGCTGATGCCCGCTGCCAGCAACACGTACGCCGCCGGATGCAGCGTTCTATCGTGGGGCCAGCATAGCCGCAACAGGGCCAGACCGGGCAGCAGAAAGAGTGCCAGGAGCAGCAGCGCTGGCAGTGCCGCCGCCAGTGCGTGCGAGCTAGCCCAGTTCAGCAGATCGGCTTGCTGTTGCAGCACGACACCGCCCACCAGCAGCAGGCTACCGGCCAGCACCGGGGCCACGCCGCGCCAGTCGAAACGGGCCGGTCCAGGCCGCGTTGTCTGCTCTAGATCCCTCACATATGCTCCGGGCCGCTGTTATCCACCATAATCCAGAGGGACATTATAGGAGGTGGTCAGGGGGCTGTCAATGTTGCAGACGCTGTTGCTGTTCCCATTGGCGTAGCCGTTGCATCTGGATTATATTCATCCCAATGATCGGGCGGGCCTGATAAATAGATGTTACCGCTTCCTGGCTGGTCATGCCGTGATGCGCTACCAGATAGGCGGCGGCGGTGGTCGGGGCGCGACCCACGCCCGCCCGACAATGCACCAGTACGGGCAGTTGGGCGGCGTGTGCCTGTGCAATAAACGCCACCCCCTCTGCGAGTTGCTCCAGCGTGGGCGCATGAAAGTCGGGCACCATCAGGCGCAGAGTGCGCTCTGGTGGCGGCTCCGAGAAGGTGTCAGCACGCTCGGCTTGCAGGCTCAGCACGGCCCGAATACCAAGCCGATGCATTGCCGACCATTGGGCAGCACGGAACTCGCCCCCAACATACAGGAGTTGGTCAATTCGCGAAAGATTCAGGCCAAAAAAGCGCCGCCATAAGGTTGACATATACGAAGCCGACAGAATCCGGGCAGTTTCTGGTGATAGGTTGCTCATACTATCCTGCGGGTTCTGGTGTACAATACTATATCAGCAAGAACTTCTGGAAAGCTGTGTGTATTGTACCATGATCTCCCACCTATTCCGACGGCACTATGATCTGACCCAGGCGCACGTCCGCCTGACCACGCCCGCTGACATTGTGCCAATTAGCCGCCTGCTGCGCGATGCTGACCAGCGCTACTATGGTTTGGAAAGCGGCGACCTGTCCTATATTCTGGAACATATGCCCGGTGTTGCGCTTGAACACAATAGCACCATGCTCGGTGTGGTGTTACCGGGGTGGTATCGCCGTGCCACAACATGGCTGCGCTGTACAGCACTGGCGCGGGGTGTGGCTCCCGCTGAGGCGATGCCGCTGCTGCTCAAGCCGTTGCATATGCACCTGTACGACCAGCAGATGCAGCATATCTTTTATGCGGGCGATGAATCCGCCGATACATGGCTTATTCCGGTGTTGCAGCGGTACGGCTACAGCCCCATCACCCAGGTTGTTGTCTATGAAAAGCATGGTCTGGCTATGCCGTCGCGGGGCAACGAGTCGATCACGGTGCGGCCTGTGTTCCACCCCGACCTGACCGCCCTGCTTGATCTTGATAGCACCTGCTTCGAGCCACAGTGGACGATGCCCGCCAGCAGTCTGCGCCGTGCCATCAATGACCCGGCCCTGTTTGTTGTCGCCGAAGATGCGGGGCGGATGGTGGGATATGCCTATGCAACCAGCCATTTCAGCGGGCGGCTGATCCATCTGGTACGCATTGCGGTCAACCCGCAACAGCGCCGCAAAGGTATCGGGGTACGGCTGCTGGCCGAGGTGATTATGTATGCCCGCCAGCAACGCGCCGATGTGGTGACCTTGAACACACAGGCCTACAACGAGCATGCCCAGCGGCTCTATCGCTGGTTCGGCTTTGTGCCCAATGGCGAGCAGCAACCCGTCCTGCGCTACGATGTAGCTCCCGCCCCGATGAGGGTGCTGTAGTACTGCCGGGGGACTAAAGTCTCCAGCTACGGCCACCAAGCCCGCGCAGCGGGCTACCCCTCTCGCCCTTTGCCGCTCGCCACGTGCCTCACTCCTGCACAATCTGCCCCACGATGATGCCCGATGCCTCGGCGAGGGTGCCGCCCCGCAGCACGACATTGCCCGACACAATGCCTGCAATGTAGGCGGTGCCGCCTGCCTCTACAATCACATCACCATCGCAGATGCCATTGAGCCGCAGCACCCCGCCCTGTATCACCCGAATATTCCCCGTCACCACGTTGGGCACCGTCACGTCACGGTCGATGACCATTTCGAGCGGCAGCCCTTCTTCAAGCGGGGCAATATTGATATCTGCCGAGGGCACCAGTGCCATAATGGTGGGCAAAATATCGGAGGGCACCGGCACTACCGGTGTATCAACCACCAGCGGGGCCACCGTGGGTAGCCGGGTCGCGGTCGGCAGCGGGGTTGCCGTTGGGGGCGGGGTTGGGCTTGGCAGCGGCGCTGGTGTGGTGGTGCGGGGCGTTTCGGTACTGAGCAACACCGCAAGCGGCACCACGGTTGGTGGTGGCGGTACTAGCAAGCCCATCTGCGCCAGACTTGCGATTGCGATGGCAATGGCGGCAAGGCTGGCAACAAGCCCACCAATCACCAGCCGGCGGCACCCCTTGCCCGTCGATGGTGCAGCGGTGGTAGCGGTGGGGGTCGCCTCCGCTGGGGGCATACCCAACGCAACCTGATCAATAATCTGTCCACAGTGCGAACAAAACGGTGCATTGTGGGCAACCGGACGGCGGCAGTTTGGGCAACGCTGCTGACGTGACATACAACCTCCCTGCGTGTGCAAGGTTCTGGTACCTGCGCGATGAGTACCATACGGGGAACGCTGTCGCCCTATTGTAGCAAAAAGCAAGCTATCTGTGGCCCTGTTGCGCGGGGCGCTTTGTCAAATACCTGAAAGGTTGGTATACTTGCCCCGCATTGGAATGTGTCCACGATAGGTGGAAAATGAAGGAACACGACGTGACTCAGACGGATATCTACGCCACGCCGCAGGTTGTCACCGACCTGAACGACTGTATTTATTACCATACCATGGACATTCCCGGCTATGGCGAAGTCGAGGGCTACTACGACCTGCGCGGGGCCGAGCGTGCCTATATGGGTGGGGTACAGGTGGCAGGCAAGCGGGTGCTCGAAGTGGGCACGGCGAGCGGATATATGGGCATGTATATGGAGCGCCAGGGTGCCGAGGTCATTGGTTACGACCTTTCAGGCGACTATGCATGGGATACCGTGCCCTATGCGCGGCTCGATTATCCGGCCCTGCGTGTTGCGCACCGCGACATTATCCGCAAGCTCAACAATGGCTACTGGCTCGCGCACCGCGCGCATCAGTCGCGTATGCGGGTGGTGTATGGCTCGGTGTACAATATCCCGCCCGAAATTGGCCCGGTTGATATTACTACCTTCGGAATGGTGCTGCTGCACGTTCAGAACCCTTTTGACGCGCTCCAGAATGCGCTGCGCCTGACCCGGCAGACGGTTGTCATCACTGAACTGATACCCAACTGGTTGCAGCGCATCAACAAGCCCTGGCGACTCTATTTGATGCGGCGGCTTGTCCCCGATTGGCCCGTCATCCCACATACCCTGAGCCGTCTGTTCTGGCGCGGCGTGGCCTTCGAGCCAGACTTCCGCACGCGCAAAGACCCCGCAACATGGTGGACAATCAGTCCGCAGACGCTGCGCGAGTGGCTTGGTGTGCTTGGCTTTGAAGAAACACAACTGACATTTCACTTTCAGCGCTACCAATCAACCAGCGTGCTGGTGTATACCATGGTTGGGCAACGCACGGCCCCGCAGACGTGGTGAGGACAGGCGTAGCCTGCAATCAAAGCAGAATGGTGAAGACTGTATGACAGAACGATTGACAATTGCCAACCTAACGGGTGATCTGGTCGTGTATCGTGACTTGCGGCCCTGCGATCCAGCCTTGCCCGGACTGGAAGATCTGCGTGCAGCGCTGGGCCTGCCCGCCAACCTGTTGCCCCGCAAACGGAATGCCGAGTATGCCAGGGTCATGCTTGAATTGCTGCGGGTGGTGCAGGCACGCCGCTCCGACGAACCATTGCAACTGCTGCTGGTGGGGGGCGATACCGACAACGACCGTATGATGGCGGCTCATCTGCGGGCGGTCAGTGGTCTACCCGTCTATGCCTTTCTTGGCGTGGATCGGCTGGACACCGACCCGGTTATCACGTGGGAGGGTGATACAGCCACCGCCAACCGCTGGGCCTTGCTGGAACCGTGGCTTGATGAGGTGGCGCAGCGCTATGGCACACCGCTGGAGCAGATGCCGTGGCACGCCGCAGCGCTGCTGCTCGATATTGATAAAACATTGCTCGGCCCACGCGGGCGCAACGATGGCCCGATCAACGACTCGCGGGCATCGGCGGCGCTCGATGTTGCCACCGATCTGTATGGCGAAGACCTCGCTACTGCGCTGTTCCATGCGTTTTATGATACGCTCTGCCAGAAGGAATTTCACCCGCTGACGCTCGACAATCAAGATTATGTGGTGTATATCACCATGCTGCTGGCTGGGGAGGTCTTTAGCATCGCCGACATTCGGCAGGGGATGGTCGATGGCTCGCTCGCAACGTTTGCGCAGGTACTCACCGCCGCCGAGCCACGCCTGCCCAGTGTCTTGCACGAACTGCATATCTCTATTCATGCGGCACACGCAGCCGGCGACCCAACGCCCTTCAAGGCGTTTCGGCACGCCGAGTTTGCCGCCACAGTCGAGCGGATGCTGGATGGGAGGTTGTTGCTGTGCCGCGAGGTGTACGAACTGGGGCAGCGGCTTGTAGCACTTGGGAGCATCTGTATGGCAGCTTCCGACAAGCCCGACGAAGCCTCGCTGCCTTCGGAAAAGCAGCTAGCAGCGGGCATGTTGCCGCTCCATCGTACCTCCGCCCTGATAGGATGAGGCTCCTCCTTACCCCTGCCCTCACTGCCCCTGGCAGACGATAAGCACGGGCACTCGACGAGCGCACATGCCAGGGGCTGCGTGTAGCAGTCTGGTGCGGTAGCGTCGGGTGGGGCTACCTGCCGTTGCTGCGGTGCGGCGCTATCAGGTAGCGGCAGCATGTTTGCCCCTCAACTATGCTCGACTTGCGCTCAATCGTCATACCGAGGAGATCTTGATAGAGTAGCAATTCCTGGGCGCACAGTTGCGGGTAACGTCGTGCAATGCAATCGACCGGGCAGTTGTACTGCGTCAGCAAAAACGACCCATCACGCAGTTCTTCGTACTCGCACATATAGCCGTGCTGTGTCAACATCGCCGCCAATTCTGCCACCTGTTCACTGCGGGTTTTGCCACGCAAGCGACGGGCATACACCTCAAACTTGGTGGAGCGGTCGGTTTCAAACATCTGCACAATTGTGGAAACGCCGCCCTGCTGTTCCATATAGTGCAACATCGAGAGCGCCAGTTCATCATAGGCTTTGGGGAAATGTGTTTCTGCTTCGGCAGTCAGCGCATACAGATAGCTCGGTCGCCCGACACTGCGCCGCAACCCGGCAACTTCTACCAAACCATCCCGCTCAAGCAACGTCAGATGTTGCCGCACGCCAACTGCCCCAATCCGTAATTCCTGGCTCAACTCGGCAGCCGTCATCTGCCCGTGGCGACGGAGCAAAAACAGAATGCTCTGGCGCGTGGTACCGTGCTCTTTCCGTTCAGCCTGCGTGGGTGCTTTCATTTGCACTACAGTCATATGGTTACCTCTTCCTTATCGCACTGAGGTTGGGTATCGGTTGTACAGTGGCCGGGGGCAGGTGCGTGCATGCCCATGCTGTGGCGTCATTCCAAAAATACGACACGTATTGCTAATTTTGTATATAAATTGCAATATTCTATTTTTATCATAGCACGTACCTGAAAGGAGTGTCAAGGGTATTGAGCCGTGTTCAGCGGAATGTGGCGAGATCTTCACACGGTGAAGCCATCATCATTCCATGGATAATAAAGAGGCTGATTATTCACAGGCATTACACAGAGTGTTATACTGAAAGGTAGCGTACAATGTAGTGTGCTAACCAATGGAGGAACAACATGTTTCGCACGATACTCGTCGCCGTTGACGACACCGCAAGCTCACACCGGGCGGTACACATTGCCACCGACCTTGCCCAGCGCTACCATGCCCGTCTCTGTCTCTTACACGCCTTCCCCCATATTTCCGAACACCTTGGCTCGCCCACCTACGACCGCATCGTACAGGAGTATGTGCTAGATGGGCAACATCTGCTTGAAACGATCCGCACCGAAATCGTAGAGGAAGTTGGTGATGTATCCGAAGTTGACACCCAGCTTATTGAGGGTGCGCCTGCAAGCGCGATCCTGGATGTTGCCGAGGTAGAACATGCCGACCTGATTGTGATGGGAACGCGTTCCCATCACCAGTTTATGCATCTGCTGATGGGCAGTGTCAGCACCGATGTCACGCGGAAAGCGCATTGCCCGGTGATGGTTGTGCATTAAGATGGTATAAACCGACGTAGCCTCCCGCGTGCTTGCATCTGGGGCGGTGCAAGCACGCGGAATCGCCACTCAATACTGAATAATAGAATACAGGGGATAACGCGCCAGCTTCTCGCGGCCCTTCAGGAAGGTTAATTCAATCAAGAAGGCCATCTCTTCGACAATCCCGCCGAGTTGTTCCACCAGCGCCGCCGCCGCCCCAATCGTGCCACCCGTCGCCAGCAAGTCATCGACCACCAGCACCCGCGCCCCGCGTTGCAAGGCGTCGCGGTGGATTTCAAGCTGATTAGTGCCATACTCCAGTTCGTACTCTACCCGATAGGTTGCCGAAGGAAGTTTGCCCGCCTTCCGCACGGGAACCAGCCCCACACCGAGCGCATAAGCGAGCGGTGCGCTCAGAATAAAGCCGCGTGATTCGACCCCCACAATTGCATCCAGGTTGCGGTCGGCATACCGCACGCGCAGCAGTTCAATCGTTTCGCGGAAGGCTGCCCCATCCTGAAGCAGGGTCGTGATATCTTTAAATTGAATACCCGGTTGGGGAAAATCGGGCACGTTGCGAATCAAGGTGGCAAGGTGTTGTTCGGTCATTGCATCCTCGCTATAACGTTGCAATCAAACCCACTTTTTGTAGCGGAAATACACAAAGAGCGCAAACCCCAGAAAGAGCATCAGCAGCAGCACCACCGGCAGCGCCCAGGGTGTTTCAGAATATGGAATCAAGACATTCATACCCAGGATACTGGCAACCAGCGTCATCGGCAAGATCAGCACCGAGATGAGTGTGAAGGTCTTCATCTCCTGGTTGATGCGGTGCGAGGTCAGGCTGTCGAGCGTGGCATTCAACCCCTCGATAATTTCTTTCTGTTCTTCGAGCATATCCCACAATTTTGCCAGTCCGTCGGTCAGGTCGCCAAAATAGACCTCTTCATCAAGTCGCAGAAAGTCGCGCTCGCGCACCTCTAGCGAACGCACCACAGTGATATTTGGCTTGATGATGCGGCGCATCGCGATAATATCACGGCGCACAAACGAGAGTTCTTCGACCATACGCGGCGCACTGCCCGCAAAGATATTGCTCTCGATCCGGTCGAGATGCTGATCGATGCGGTAGAGCATCGGGAAGCAATAGCTGATCAACGCTTCGATAATCCGGTAGAGCAGATACCCGGAACCGCGCCCCATCAATTGCATCCGTACCTGCTCATCGGCGGCGGTACGCACCAGTCGTACCAGCGGCTTGAGCTTGCCATCGTGCATGGTGATGATGTAATCACGTCCGGCAAAAATATCAATCTCGCTCACTACCGATACCCGATTAGTTTTATCGAAGATGGGGAAATGCACCACCATAAAAACATAGCCCTCGTCGGGGTTGTCGTCAATCTTCGGGCGTTGCAAATACGAAAGCACGTCTTCGAGGTGCAGCGGGTGGAACGCATAACGTTCGCGCAGCACCGCCACCTGATCGGTACCGGGTTGCACAATATCGAGCCAGCGCAAGTTGGCATATTCGAGGGCATGCTCACTGGTGCCCTGGGCAGGTGGCAGTCCAAGGCGGCTGGTTGTTTTGCGTGTCCGTGCAATCATGCGGCGCGGCTTTCGGCTGTGTGATGGGTGCCTGTACCGCAATTATACCCGCTCTAAGGGGGGCGGGCAACTGCAGTACAGACAAGATGCTCCAGCTTAGTTGCGGTGGAACATCCGTTTGTGTCCGTTGGTGCCGTTGGTCGTGCGCTGCGAAGCCACTGCCGCCGCCACGCCCATTTGCAAGCTGCTGTACGTCGCTATCGTCCGCATATCCACCCCCAGGTGCACCAGCGTCTGCGCTATCGGCGGCTGAATGCCCGTGAGCAGTGTCTGCGCTCCCAGCAACCGGATCGCCTGCGCCGCCTGCAACAGCACCTTTGCCACCGCCGTATCAACCGTCTTCACGCCCGTGATATCGATGATAGCCACCTGTGCGCGGT
>JAAUSQ010000057.1 GCA_012033195.1 Chloroflexaceae bacterium | reverse complement strand
CCAGCAGTGCGGCTTCGCTCTCGTTGGGTATTAGCACATCAATCAGCGGCAGCAGGCGCACCAGTTCGGCTCGCTCTGATTCATCGGGTGCGGGTGCGGGGTTGAGCAGCACGCGGGTGCCGTGGGTGTGGGCCAGTGCTGCCGCCGCCCGAATTGCGGGAAGCGGCGTTTCCAGTTGCAGCAGCAGCACATCGGCCTGGGCAATTGCATCAGCCGCCTGCTGCACATCTGCGGCAGTCAGCGCAAGGTTGGCCCCCAGTGCGGCAATGATTGTATTCTGCCCGTACTGGTCAACCGCAATTAGCGCCACGCCCGTTGCTACATCTGCGTGTACCTGTACCAGCGCCGTGTCTATTCCTTCGGCGGCAAGCCCCTCGCGCAGCAGCGTGCCATACCCATCCGCCCCCACACAGCCCACCATCTGCACCCGTGCGCCGGCCCGCGCCGCCGCTACCGCCTGATTTGCGCCCTTGCCACCGGGGAAGGTTGCAAACGGCCCGCCCTGCACGGTTTGTCCGGGTGCGGGCAGCACGGGGGTCTGCACCACCAGATCCATATTGAGGCTGCCCACCACCACCAGCATGGGCGGTTTTGGTTGTGTCTCCATTGACATCGGCGTGCTCCTCGATTAGTTATTGCCAGTCCTTCAAGCGATAGCCGAGCCACCCCAGCGCCGCCGTGTCGTTGCGCCAGTTGGGGCGCGTCTTCACCCACAGATCGAGGAAGACCCGCTGCTCAACCAGCCGCTCAATATCCGGACGGGCCGCGCTGCCGATGCGCTTGAGCATCGCCCCACCCGCCCCGATAACAATTCCCTTCTGGCTGTCACGTTCCACATTGATTGTCATACGAATGTAGAGCGCGTGCTCTTTCTCTTGCCACTCTTCCACCTCCACCGCCACCGCGTGCGGCACCTCGTGATTGGTAAAGTACAGCACCTTCTCGCGCACCATCTCGGCGGCAAGTTGCTGCATGGTCTGGTCCACCACCCAGTCTTCCGGGTAGAGCGGTGGGCCTTCGGGCAGGCGCACCACAAGCTCTTCCAGCAGCGTATCCACCCCGTCGCCCTTCTGCGCCGAGATCGCAATCTCCATCTCCCACGGCCCAGTTCCCGATACGCGGCGGCATTCGCGGCGGGCGCAGTATGGGCCGCACCCGGTCGCGGGCGCAGGTCGATCTTGTTCAGCACCAGCAGGCGCGGCACCCTGGCACTACGAAGCTGATTAGCAATCTCTCTATCAAGCTTGCGCGGCGGCGAGGTGATGTCAACCATCATACAGATGATATCGGCTTCGGGAATGGTGCGCTGCGCCAGTTTGACCATAAACTGCCCCAGTTCGTGATCGGGTTGATGAATACCGGGTGTGTCGATAAAAATGATCTGGGCATCGGCACGCGTCAGGATGCCACGCAACGGCACGCGGGTTGTCTGCGGGCGCGGCGAGACAATCGCCACCTTTTCGCCGAGCAACCGATTGAGCAGTGTGCTTTTGCCCACGTTGGGCTTGCCGACCAGCGCCACAAAGCCCACCCGCTTGAGCGGTATATCAAGCGGCAGCACGGCGGCTATTTCATCGTCCTCGTCCTCGTCGTCCTCGTCCTCGTTGTCCTCGTCCTCGTCGTCCTCGTCCTCGTCCTCGTCGTCCTCGTCCAGTTCTTCATCATCAAGATACTCTTCGGTAGGGATATCGTCAGGTTGAAGCTGGTTATTGTCATAGGTCATAGGCTTCTATTCTTTCTCAGTGTATCGTGTTATCGTCAATCGTTCACATCCACCACATACAAAGACACCCGGCGAAGCATCACCGGGCTGTACACCACAGCAGCACACACGACGCGGCACGTATCACCCCATCACGCGCTGCAACAGGCTATCTGTTTCAGGCTCTGTACGCTAATCTAACGCACGCCGCAGCGGAATATCGGCCTTCAGGCGGTCGCTGGTGTGCTCACGCAGCAAGGATACTTCAATCTCCGATGGTTGCACCGAGGGAAAATAACGCTGGATCAACTCTGCCAGATCAGTCTTAAACGACTCCAGAGCTTCCGGTGTCAGCTTCACCCGGTCGTGCACCAGCACCGTCAGGAGACGTTCTTTGGCAACCTGGGCGCTTGTTTCTTTCCGGCGAAACAGATCACTAAAAAAACTCACCGCGTCCTCCCCTCCATCGACAGTTCGAGACTTCCGCCTGTGCCGACTGGTCATGTGCGTGCCCTCCGCCCGAACAACCCGCCAAACAGCCGATCAAACACCCCATTCTGCTCGGTCGGTTCCAGCAGCGGCACGTGCTCGCCGTTCAGCCGACGGGCGATATTATGAAATGCGCGTCCCGCCTGCGAGGACTGATTAAACACTGCCGCCTCGCCCCGGTTGGTCGATGAAACAATATGCTCATCTTCGGGCACCACGCCAATCGGTTCGAGTGCAAGAATCTCCACCACCTCATCCATCGAGAGCATTTCGCCCTTCGCCACGAGGCGCGGGTTCAGCCGGTTGATAATCAGGCGCGGCGGCCCCTTCTCAGCCGCCTCCACCAACCCAACCACCCGGTCGGCATCGCGCACCGCCGATACTTCTGGCGTGGTCACAATCAAGATCTCATCGGCTCCGGCGATAGCATTCTTAAAGCCCGTTTCGATCCCTGCTGGACAGTCAATCAGCACAAAGTCGTATTCCTGGCGTAGCTGATTGGTCAGGTCTATCATATCATCGCTCGACACCGCATCTTTGTCGCGGGTCTGTGCGGCAGGCAGCAGATACAGTTCGGGCACCCGCTTATCTTTAATCAGCGATTGCCGCAGACGGGCGCGGCCTTCCACCACATCCACCAGATCGTACACAATCCGGTTTTCCAGTCCCATCACCACATCCAGGTTGCGCAGGCCAATATCGGCATCAATCACCACAACACGTGCCCCCTGTATAGCAAGTGCCGTTCCAAGGTTGGCAGTGGTAGTTGTTTTGCCCACGCCACCCTTCCCTGATGTGACCGTGATAACACGTGCCATAAATGTACTCCTTGCTACTATGTAGTACCCGTGCTATTGCGTTTGTTATGTCGATATGCTCCAGGGCTTCCAGAGCATTGCCTGTCATTGTAGCGCATGCGCTACCGCATTGTACAGTACTGATGGTATTAATGGCGCGGGAAATCCCAGCTTTCTACCACAATCTGCGCTTGCACAACGCGGGCCACTTCTGGCTGCACGGTGTAACGGTCGTTCCCATCTTCCGGTGTGCGAGCGATCAAGTGGGCAATCCGAAGCTGGGTTGGGCGCAGTTCCAGCGCACAGATCATGGCGCTGCTATCACCAAGTGCCCCGGCATGCACCATGCCACGCAGTCGCCCCCATACTACCACGCTCCCGCCTGCGATAATCTCGGCCCCAGGATTTACATCACCGATCAGCGCGACATGGCCCTGATGTCGGATCACCTGCCCGGAGCGCACCGTGCGTACCAACAGCATCGCCTCATCCAACGATGGCAACGCTTGGGCAGCCGTGGCGGGGCGCGGGGTACTGCGGGCCGTCAACCCTGCCGCACGCGCCAGCCGTCGGGTAGCGCTGGCGCTGGTCGAAACCGCTTCGGTCTGCAAACCGTGCTCTTCCATAATCGCCAGCACAGCGGAAAGCTGTTCGTCACTCAGGGCACGCTCACCGACATCGAGGGTGAGCTTTGCCCCCGCAAAAAAGTTGCCACCCTGCATAAGCTGGGTACGTAGTTCGGTCAGGAGGTCGGGCCACTCGGCGCTATCATCAAACAGAATCCGCAATCCGTCGCGTGCGCCTTTGATCTGGATCATATTGTGCATGGCGGTTGTATCGGTACAAGCAAGCGATATTGCAGAGATTATAACAGAATGTTGTGTTCTATGGAACCTTTCTGATTACCGTGCCATGACGAAACGGTAGCACCTGCGGTATAATAGCGTAAGACAGGCGTTCTATGTGCCACAGCTCGCAAGCGGAGGATATGATGAGCACTGCCCAACGACCCGCCGTCGAGCCGGATATTCTCTATCCCGATAGCGACGGCGAACTAATGGCTGACAATACCCTGCAATTTGAATGGATTACGACCATCAAGGGGGGACTGGATGCGCTCTTTCAGGAGCGCGATAATGTGTTTGTGGCGGGCGATTTGCTGTGGTATCCCGTCAGGGGCCGCCCCGACATTCGCCGCGCCCCAGATGCCATGGTTGCCTTCGGTCGTCCGAAAGGGTACCGTGGCTCGTACAAGCAGTGGGAAGAAGCCGACATCGCCCCGCACGTGGTCTTCGAGGTGCTGTCGCCCAACAACACGCCCCGCGAGATGCGCGACAAGTTGCGCTTCTACGAGATGTATGGTGTAGAAGAGTATTATCTCTACGATCCAGAGGGCGGCACGTTTGATGGCTGGCTCCGCAGCGAACACCGCCTGCAACCTATCGCCGCCATTGCAGGCTGGACAAGCCCGCGCCTAGGGGTGCGCTTCGAACTTGATCAAGCCGATCTGCTCATTCTGCGCCCGGACGGAAGCCGTTTCCTCTCGTATGTAGAACTGGCCCGTCAGCGCGACCTGGAGCAGCAGGCCCGTCAGCAGGCCGAGCACGCCCGCCAACTCGAACAGCAGGCCCGCCAGCAGGCCGAAACTCGCGCCGAACGGATGGCAGCAAAGCTGCGTGCGCTTGGCATCGACCCGGACACGTTGGATGCGTGAGCAGTGCGGATAGGCGCTGAAGCCCGCCTCAATCCTTGTACGGGTCTTCCACGTCGTCGCCCGCCATCACCACACCGAGCGGTTGCAGCGTGTACAACACGCGCATCGTATCAGTATGGTGCGCCAGCACATCGGGCAGGCGGCGATAGACATGCGGGCTTTCGTCGGTGTCGCCACCGCGTAGCTCCACCCGCTGCCGCTTAAGCCAGTCCATCATCATCTCGCGGCTAATCTGCCCCTCTTTGACCCGCTCCTGCACCCGCCTGCCATCGCGCCGCACCCAGCGCTTGCGGCCTGCCGCTGCCGTGCGCGACATCACCCGCCCCGCCCCGTGAATGGTGGAGTAGAGCGCCGTGCGGCTTTCGTCGCTTGCGATGCCCTCCACAACCACGCTGATATCACCCATCGAGCCACCAATCATACTGCGCTGACCGGGCCACGCCGGAGTAGCCCCTTTCCGCACCACCCACAGCTTTTCGCCGTTGTGCGCTTCCAGCCACGCAAAGTTATGATGATTGTGGACCTCGTAGGTGGACTGTGCGCCCAGAATATCCAGCACCTGCTGTACCACAAAGTCGCGCCCCGCATAGGCATAGCGCCCCGCCAGATGCATCGCCAGCACATAATCCTGGCCTAACTCGCTGCCTGGCCCACTCAGCGGCAGCACGGTTGCCGATTGATCCATCGATTCACCCGGTGCGCGTGCATCAAACGAGCGACCGGCAGCCAGATTGAGGAAGCCACTTGCAACACGGTGCCCGAAGCCCCGGCTGCCAAAGTGCGCCCCCACCCAGAGCCAGCCTTCCTGATCACGGAACAGATCAACAAAATGGTTGCCGCTGCCGACCGTGCCAAGCTGTGCCTGGGCCAATTGTTTGAGGCTGTTCAAGTAGCGCACCTCGCGCCACGTCGGGTCATCAAAAAGATCATGGTCAACCCGTTTCTGGCTGGCCTGCCCAACACCAAAGACAACCGTGCTGGCAATCTTATCAACCAGCTTTGCCATATCGCGCTGCACATCGTCGGCGCGAATAGTGGTGCGTACCCCCTTCAATCCGCAGGCGATATCATACCCAACGCCGCTGGGCGATACCGCATCACGGTAGGCCACCACCCCGCCAATTGGCATAGAATAGCCTTTGTGGGCATCGGCCATCAGCGCGGCCCCCGCTACCTCTTCGTCACTGGCGCAACGCTTGATCTGTCCGAGGGTCGCCGCGTCGTGCTCACCCCACACAGGAATGCCATCATACAATTGAAAATGCTTTGCTGTCACAGTACCAATAACTTTTCACGTAAAACTGTTGCAATGCCCGCCTGCAACGTGCTGCGGGTCTGGATCGTGCCCAAGTCAACCCCCAGTTGCACGAGGGTCTGGGCAATCTGCGGCTGAATGCCAGTCAGCATCACCTGTGCGCCGAGCAACCGCACCGCCTGCGCTGCCTGAATAAAGGAGTTTGCCACCTGCGTATCAACCATCTGCACACCGGTAATATCCATAATCGCCGTGTGCGCGTTGTATGTCGCCACCCCATCCAGCAGCGCTTCGGTCACTTCCTGGGCGCGGCGGGTGTCGATAGAGCCGATCAACGGCAACACCACCACCCCCTCGGCAATCGGTAACAGCGGCGTGGAGAGTTCGCGCAGGGCCGCCTGCTGCGCGGTAATAATCTGCTCCTGTAATGCTTGCCGCTCGGTCATATCCAGCGCCACCCCGATCAGTCTGCCACTATCGCTGGTCATCCCGCTGGAGGGCACAATCCACATTTCAAAAATACTGCTGGCGAGACGGGTTTGCAAGTTCTGCATCTCGCCAGCCAGCGCACGATAATGGGCATCGAGCAGTTCCGGTACGATCGCATAGATAATCAAAACCGACTCGCCCCACAATTTCATTATCATCTGACGACAGGCCAACATCACCGACTGCGCGCCCCGCATATAGCGTGATAATGCCCGTGCTATCGGTTTCGTACAGAATAACGGGCACGCTACTGAGCAGCGCATTAAGCAGGTTCAAGTTGCGGCGCTCTTCGATCTCGGCACGCTTGCGCTTATCAATATCGGTGTGGCTGCCCGACATCCGCACCGGCTTGCCGGTGGCATCGTGCCCGGTAATCCGCCCGCGTGCCAGTATCCAGCGCCATGTACCTTCTTTGGTAAGCAAGCGGTGTTCCGTTTCGTAGGTTAGTGTTTCACCGTTCAAATAGGCCTGCACGGAGCCAAGGGTCCGCTCTGTATCATCCGGGTGCATCAAGTTGAGCCATGTCTCAAATGTTTGTGGTAGTTCGTCCGGTGTATAGCCGATCATTGTCATCCAGATTTCGTCAAAGTAGACGACATTCGTGGTAATGTTCCATTCCCATAGCCCGATGTTGCTACTGACCAGCGCATCACGCAGCTGTGCCGCGCGTTCGTGCAGGCCACGGAGTTCCTGCTCCAATTCGTCAATCTGCTGCTGCAACCTGATGTTTTCGGTCTGCACGCCCTCGTCCATGCGTTTGCTTGCCTCCTTGTCGGCTCGAAGTACTATGCTGTTGTTACATCAACCTCAGCGCGCTCCAGGGTGCTACCAATGCTAAAGTATTTTGCTTCAGAATGGTGAATGACAATCGCGGCTGTACTCTGCTCCGGAATAAGCTGGTAGGCACTAGTCAGACTCACGCCAATCTTTGCAGTAGGCAACAGTGCAAATACCTTCTCATGGTCTTCCAGGTCGGGACAGGCCGGGTAGCCCCACGAATAGCGCAGCCCGCGATTGGCGGGTAGCCCAAGCCCACGCCGGACCATGCGATTGACATATTCTGCCAGACCTTCTGCCAGCGATACCCCCAGGCCATGGATGTAATAGGCGTGGCTGTAATCGCCTGCCGCCTGCAAGCGGTCGCACAGTTCGGTGATACGGTCACCAACGGTGACCACCTGGAACGCCGCAACATCCAGCCTGCCGCTCGCAGTATCGGCAAAATAATCGGACAGACAGAGATGCTCGCCTTTTGGCTGACGTGGGAAGGTGAAGCGCAACAGTTCGGGCGGGCGCTGGCCGTTGCCCTTATAGGCGGCGGCTTCTGTCGGGCTATACACAATCAGATCGTTGCCTTCGCTCTGCACCGGGAAGTAGCCATACACCACCTTCGTTTCTAGCCAGCCTTCGCGCTCACCCTCGCGGCGCAACGCCTGCACCCGCTGATCAAACTCTTCGCGCAGCGCGGCCCATTTTTCGCCCTTGGCATTTTTGGCTCCCCACTGCAAGCGGTACATAGCATTGTAATCAATACACTCGAACAGTTCATCAAGTGGCACGCGGGTCATCGTCTGCGCCCCCCAGAAGGGCGGCACCGGAATGGATCCATCGCGGCTCACATTCGAGCGCTCGGTGGTGGTGCCCTGTGTGCGGCCCACCTCGGCCATCACCATACGCCCGGTCTGCGCCTTGTCCAGCACGGCCCGTGCCTCTACGCGGGAGCGCTCAACAAACGCGGTGCGGGTGTTCTGGTCGCTCAGCGCGTCCATCGTTTCCAGCCCCTCAAAGGCATCTTTACAATAGAACACCCCGGCATTGTAGGGCCGTTCGCCTTCCACAAACAGAATACGCTGCCCATACTGCTTGTTGATTGCTGCGCCTCCGACCAAGACCGGGAAGTGCAGGCCACGCCGATCAAGCTCCTGCACACACAGCGGCATCTGCTTGCTGGTGCTCACCAGCAGCGCCGAGAGGCCGATAGCATCGGCGTTCACTGCGATGGCTTTTTCGATGATGGTATTAATCGGTACCTGCTTGCCCAAGTCGTGCACGGTGTAGCCATTATTTGATAGGATTGTGTTCACCAGGTTTTTACCAATATCATGAACGTCACCGTACACCGTTGCTAGCACAACCGTCCCTTTGCTACTGCCAGCGACTTTCTCAAGATACTGTTCGAGATGAGCCACCGCCCGCTTCATCACCTCGGCGCTCTGCAACACAAATGGCAGGATCAGCTCGCCTGCCCCGAAGCGGTCGCCCACGTCCTTCATTGCGGGCAGCAGCACATTATTGAGGATATTTACCGCTGTATCGTTGGTGCTCCACTCCGGGTGCTGCCCCTGCCGCAGTGCCAGCGATTTGTCAATCAGCGCCTCAATGCCGTCGCGCTTCCGCAGCAGGATCTTGTAGTGGATTGTTTCGTCTACACTCATGCCTGCGGTCGGGTCGGCCTGCTCCGTCTGGGCCAGCGAACCTGCATTGAAGCCTTCAAAGTAGGCAATAAATGTTGCCAGCGCATCCTCCGAGCGATTGAAGATCAGGTCTTCGCAAATCTTGCGGGCCTCTTCCGGTATCTCGGCATACGGCGTGATGTGCTGCGGGTTGACCATCGCCATATCCAACCCGGCCCGCACCGCATGGAAGAGGAACACACTATTCAGGGCAGCGCGGGCGGGCGGCTTTACCCCAAACGACAGATTGCTTACGCCCAGGCTGGTGAGCGCACCGGGCAGGTGTTCTTTGATCAGCCGTACGCCTTCAATCGTCCACCAACCCTCGTCGCGCAACTCTTCCTGTCCGGTTGTAACCGGGAAGGTGTTCACATCAAAGATCAGCGCATCGGGGGGCAAGCCATACTCCCCGGTCGCAATCTCATAGATACGTCGGCAAATGCGCAGCTTGTCTTCGGGGCGGTGCGCCATCCCCTCTTCGTCAATTGCCATACACACCACCGCCGCGCCATAGCGTGCCGCCAGCGGCAGGGTCTGGTCAATCTTTGCGCCGCGCCCCCCTTCCAGGCTGGTGCTGTTGAGGATGGGCCGACCGGGGTACACCTGCAATGCTGCTTCCAGCACATCGGCTTCGGTGCTGTCGAACATCAGCGGCGCTTCCACCCCCATCGACAACGTTTTGACCAGTTTGACCATCTGCTCCTTTTCGTCGGGACGCTCGGTCATCGCCACACACACATCCAGAATGTGCGCCCCACCGTCCACCTGTTCGCGCCCGATTTGCAGCACGCTGTCATAGTCGTCGCTCAGCAGCAAGTGCTTGACCTTGCGACTGCCCAGGCTGTTGACACGCTCGCCCACAATAGTAGGGCCAGGGTCGTTCACCATCTGCATCGACCGAATACCAGACGACACCCGCGCCTCATAGGTTGGCTCAAGCGGGGTGCGCTGCGCTTCGGCAGCCCGCACCTGTTGCACAAGGTGCCGGATGTGTTCGGGCGTGGAGCCGCAACAACCGCCAACAATCCGCACGCCAATTTCCTGCACAAAGTTGCCCAGCGTCTTTGCCATCGGATCTGGTTCCAGCGGGTACACGGCGTTGCCGTTCACATTGATCGGCAGCCCAGCATTGGGAATACAGCTAATCGGCAGGCGGGTGTGGGTCGTCAGGTAGTGGATCGGCTCGCGCATATGCTCCGGCCCGGTCGAGCAGTTTAGCCCGATTACATCCACGCCGAGCGCTTCAAGCGTCGTCAGCGCACTGGCAATATCGGTACCGAGCAGCATGCGCCCGCTGGTATCAAGTGTGACTTGCGCCTGCAACGCAACCAGACGGGCGCTGCTGGCAATCGCCTGCTTGCAGCCCAGCACCGCCGCCTTCACTTCGAGAATGTCCTGACTGGTTTCAATCAGCAGCACATCGGCCCCGCCATCGATCAGGGCGCGACCCTGCTCTTCATACAGCACCACCAGTTCTACAAAGCTAATATTGCTCAGTTCGGGGTCATCGGACGAGGGCAGCTTGCCAGTTGGTCCCATCGAACCCGCCACAAAGCGTGAACGCCCGTCCAGCGCCTCAAAGCGGTCGGCGACCTTACGCGCAAGTGCAGCGGCGGTATAGTTAACGTTATACGTTTCCTCAGCCAAGCCCCACTCTGCCAGCCGCAGCCGCGTCGATTGAAACGAGCAGGTTTCGAGCACATCACAGCCTGCCTCCATAAACGAGGTGTGGATTTGCTCAATCACATCGGGACGAGTAACGACGAGATAATCGCGGCAGCCTTCTAGATGCGGCCCGCCATAATCTTCAGCCGTCAATGCAAAGGTATCGATACTGGTACCCATGGCCCCATCAAAGACGAGTACCCGCTGATCAAGGGCTTCGAGATAATGCGGACGCCGCGCAGTTGTGTCACCCATAGCTGAAAAACCTCACATCTAATCTTAAACAACAAACGATCCTCTGTGTATTTTCCTGATCTATTATAAAGAAAGAATGCCCCCACGCAATGCTGAGAGCATGCAAACGACCATGTGTTGTGCTCTTCCTCACAATAGTCATCATACCATCTATCGTCAACGAGGTGGCATAGAATGTGTTACAGTGTGCTACAATGATAGAGATAGATATGGGTTCCATATCAATACTATATGGATCAATTGCGGATGGAGACGTTAGCGACACGGCACGGCCCGCTTGCATATAACATGCTTGGAAGCGGCACTCCTTTTGTCCTACTACACGGCAACACCATGACCGGCATCAGCCAGGAACGGCTGGCACAACGCTTCACCGACGAACACACGGTGTATAGTCTTGATCTGCTCGGCCATGGTCAATCTGCCCGTCCCGCCAATCTGTTCAGCGAGGACTATTTCACGCTGCAAGGACAGGCCTTTGCCGATTGGCTGACTGCCATGTTCCCCGATAGTGCTGTCCCCGTGTTTGGGATGAGTGCCGGTGGCGTGAGTGCGATGAACGCCGCCTGTGAACAACCGGAGCGCATTGCCGCGCTGATACTTGATAGTGTCTTTGTCTATGCTGGCGCTGAAACTGTCGCCGCGCATCGCGACAGTGTCGAAAACATGTCAAAACCGTGGTATGCCTATCTCGAAAAGCAACACGGAGCCGACTGGTGGCCTACCCTGAATATGGGTCTGCTGACGCTTATTGAGCAACTCGAAGCATCGCGCCGTTCGGTGGTGCCCTGCCTCGATCAGATCCGTATCCCCACGCTGGTCTTTCAGGGCGGCCAAGACCCCTTCGCCAGACCTGTCCACGGACAAACCATCGCCGAGGCTATTCCCGGCGCACGGCTCGTCTACGACGAAGAGACGGGACATATCTTTAGTTGGCGCGACCCGGCGGGCTTCCGGGAGATCGTACGTGCATTTTTACGTGAGGTTCAGCATGGCCCTACCGCAACGTAATCATCTCGACCATACCGAGCTGGAAGGTAAGCGCTCACACCTGTACGAAATTATTGCTAGTCTGGAATCAGTGGCGGTCGCCTTTCAAGGCGGTCTGACCAGTACCTATCTGCTCGCGGTCTGCCGCGATATTTTAGGGCCGGCGAACGTGCTCGCTGTGACTACTCAATCATCGGTCTGGTCATCTTCCGAACTCGCCGAAGCCCGCGCCCGTGCTGTTTTTATCGGCGTTCCTGTGGAGACCATCGAAACCCGCGAACTAGATAATCCGGCCTTCGTGCGCAATGACCGTGCCCGCTGCTTCTACTGTAAAAGTGAACTGTTCGCCTCGATGCAGCCATTGATGCAGGAATGGGGCTTAAATTCTATTGTGTGCGAAGTCATTGCGGAAGAAGACTCTGGCGACTACCGTCTGGCGATGCTAGCGGCTCAGCGCTACAATGTTCGTGCACCGCTATATGAGGCGCAGTTCACACGCGATGAAATCCGCAACCTGGCACGGCAACGCAACCTGCCGATCAGTAACCGGGCGGCAGGGTGCTGTCTGGCCTCGCGCATTCCCTGCGGCACGCCCCTGACCGTTGAAGCCCTCGACCAGGTAAGCCTGGCGGAGGCGTTTCTGCGCGACGAGCTTAACCTGCGCCATGTGCGGGTTCGGCATCATGGCAACCTGGCTGCGCTCGAAATAAGCCAGGAGGACGTAGCGCGGGTGGTACAGCCATCCGTGCGCCGCTGGATTATCAACCGGATGCGAGAATGTGGTTTTACGCATGTAACGCTCGATCTGGTCGGGTTGCGTCAGGAGCATTCATAAAGCCAATACCGACCCCTCGCGCCCGGTCAGGGCGCGAGAAATATTAGCGCGAAGCGTCGTTATGCACGCCCTACCGCAAGATCACGTTGGCGCAGCGCGTGCGCCAGCCCAACCTGGAGCGAGGCGAGTGTTTCGATATTGCTAAAATCTACGCCGAGTTGTACTAGGGTGCGCGCAATCTCGGAACTGACCCCGACCAGAATGCTACGGCACCCCAGCAACTGCGCCGCCCGGATCATCTGGACCAGGTGGGCCGCAACCGCCGTGTCCACCATCGGCACGCCCGTGATATCGATCAACAGCACTTCGGCACCCGTGCGAGCAATCGCTTCAAGCGAGCTTTCGATGACCCGCACGGCACGGTTATCGTCCACCGTCCCGATCAGGGGCAGCAGCAAAATATGCTCCCACACCTGAATAACCGGTACCGATACCTGCTCGATAAGCTGGCGCTGCTGCTCAATAGTATGCTGCCGTTCTTCGAGGGCCAGCAGCAACTGGTCGGCCTGCTCACGTCGTTTGTGAATTTCGGTGTAGTCAATAATAATGCCGACCAACCCGATCAGGTTCCCAGCAGGGTCAAAGCGGGGATACTTACGTGTGGAGATATGTACCGTCTGCCCGCTGCTCAGTGTCATCTGCTCATCTTGCACAAATGGCTGGCGGGTCTCAAAGATTATATCATCGCCCCGCCAGAACTCCTGCGCCTCGGCAGGCGGAAAGAAATCCGGGTCAGAATAGCCAATAATCTTCTCGCGGGTTGCCCCAAACAGATTACAGAAGGCATCGTTGCAGGCAACCCAGCGATGCGCTAAATCCTTCACAAAGACCGCTTCGTGCAATCCGTCCAATGCTGTCTGATACGTTTCGCCCGTCGCGAGGTGGCGCTCAATACCATTAGCGGTGCTACTCATGGCACTCCTTGAAGATTCATTGACACTCTTTGTTAGTATGATACTGTCGTAATAAGTATGCAGATACTTTAATTGTACAATGTTCTTCGTAGAGAATCAATATTATCTAGTACACTCGCTTTTGCATTAAAAATTGCCGATGCTGCCACAAGTGCGGTTGCGCCCGCCTCCACCACCTCGCGGGCATTGCTCATATTGATCCCACCATCCACTTCGAGGGTAGCCTCTGAGCCAATCGCATCAAGCATGTGGCGCAGCTTGCGGATACGGGCGGTGCTGGCAGGAATATAACGCTGCCCGCTGAAGCCGGGATTGACCGACATCACCAGCGCCAGATCAACATCGGCTAGGACTGGCTCCAGACTGGTTAGCGGGGTTGCCGGGTTGAGTGTGATCCCCGCCCGAATACCCGACTCTTTGATGCTGCTAATAGTACGGTGCAGATGGTTGGTCGCCTCTATATGGACCGTCAGGGTACTGGCTCCGGCCTGCACAAAATCCTCAATAAAGCGTTCTGGCTGCACAATCATCAAGTGTACATCCAGAGGCAGCCGCGTCAGCGAGCGCAGCGCCGCCACCACAAAGGGGCCTATTGTTATGTTGGGCACAAATTGCCCATCCATAACATCAACATGCAGCCAGTCGGCTCCGCCTGCTTCGGCCTCGCGCACTTGCTCGGCAAGGTGCCCGAAGTCGGCAGCAATAATCGACGGGGCAATCAGAATATGGGTCATTGGTCAGTCTCTTCCTATAGCGCCGTGCGCTCTTTTTTCTCTTGCTTGCGCGAAGATGTTGCTGGCAACTCGGCCCGCAGCAGGCTCCCTTCAACAATCCGCTGAAACGTGCGCCGGTCGGCACTCCGTACAATTGCCTGCTCGTGCGCCCGCGCCAGCGCCACCGGGTAGCCTTGGCCGCGCACACACTGATCATAAATCAGGGCATGCACCCGGTCAACCAGGGCGGCATTCAGTGCCACCCAGCGCGGCATCTCAATGCGGGCCAGTTCGCGCCCGACACGCATATAAAAGAAATAAATCAGATGATCGCCGCCGTGCCAGTTGTTATACGCCTCGATATTAATGCGGCTCATCGACACACACAGTGGCCCGCGCTGCCCTTCCTGCAAGCGTTGTGCCAGCACATCGGCATCGACCAGATCGTTGCAGATGCTGCACGAAGGTTCGCGGCCCGCCTTTACATCGCTGCACTCGCTGCACCGTGCGCCGCGCTGATCGGACACGTTCACATCGGGGCAGAACATCAGGCGCACAGTGCCAAGCAGTTCGGTGGCACGTGGACGGCTAATATACGAAGCAACCGGAATGCCCCGTTGCCGCAGGTGCGCCAGCCCTTCCAGATACTTCCGTAGAAAATAATCCTGCACAAAGGTATCGGCTCCCGCCAGCGCCCAGCGAATCAGCGTACCATCTTGCAGCGCCAGCACGGGCAGGGTTGCGTTGTCGTCAATTAAGAACTCGTCTACCAGCACGGTGAGCGCTAGCAACTCATCAATATCGCGACGCACGCTCAAGTAGTTGCCCTCAATGGCCGTGCGCTGCGCCCCCTTGATAATATACATATCTTCATCACGATAGTACAGGTTCGGCTCGGAGGTCAGGCGGGCGCGCGGCTGTTCGCCATAGCGCAGGTACACACGCCCGGTATTGATCAGGTAGCAGTCGGCTGGCCCGTGCCGATCCCGCTCAATCTGTGAGCCATCGGTTGCTGCCAGCGCATAGTCGGTGGGCAGTGGCGGCACATCACACACCGTATCAAGCGGCTCGTGCGGCTGTGCAAAGAGCCAGGAGGCCGTCTTGCGGCTTAGGCTCACCGCCTCGCGCCAGTGCGCCTCGTTGCCTGTCTCCTGCACAAACCGCGCTGCAACCTGCGCAGTGCGTTCGCTGGTAGCATCAACACGGGCCGCCATTGCGGTGCTCATCCGGCGCACCTGCTGGCCCAGCATAGTGAGATCGAGCGGCATGAACAACTCCTTACTACACTCAAATATAGACACGCTTCATCAGACAAGGGGCACACACCACCTAGGCCAGCGTTCCCGCCTCGCCCCGCCGTGAGCGAAGGAAACACAACTTCTTCAGCATAGGATATCTGTTCTATTCTGTCAACCGTACCCCGCGCATGGTATGATATGCTCTGTTTATCTTAAAACAGCAGGAACACGTTATGCCACCAACAACGATTACATCATACCAGGATGCTCTGGATTATCTTTATAGCTTTGTTGACTTCGAGCGCAAGCCGGCCCGCACACCGCAGGAAGCGCAGCACAACCTCGACCGCACCCGCGCCCTGCTCGATGCGGTGGGCACACCGCCGCACTTTAAGAGCGTGGTGATTGCGGGCACCAAAGGCAAAGGTAGCACCGCCGCCATCCTTGAAAGCATCCTGCGTGTCGCCGGCTACCGCACGGGTCTGTGGACATCGCCGCACCTCAACAGCTACCGCGAGCGGATGCAGGTCAATCGGGTGCTCATCACACAGGCCCAACTGGTGAGAGCGGTGCAACAGTTGCAGCCGATTGTCGCAGCGTTTGACCATGCCACCTATGGCACGCCCACCGTCTTTGAACTGAGCTACGCCCTGACGTTGTCTTTTTTTGCCGAACAGCAGATCGATGTCGCCGTGCTCGAAGTGGGCCTCGGTGGACGCTACGATGCCACCAACGCCATAACGCCGCTGGTGTCGGCGGTCAGCTCGATCAGCTACGACCATATGCATGTCCTTGGCGATACGCTTTCACAAATTGCGTACGACAAGGCCGGTATTTTTAAGCCCGGTGTGCCCGCCGTCACCATCCCCCAGCATCCCGAAGCCGCCGCGATGCTGGCCCGCGTCGCGCACGAAGTTGGCACACCGCTGCACCTTGCGGCTCCGGCAGGCTGGCACGACCCGCAGGGCTTGCCCGTGCTGGTCTGCCCAACTATGCCCGCGCCCCGGCTGCGTGGTGCATTCCAGCTTGAAAATGCACAGCTTGCCTGTGGCATTGTGGCGCTGCTAAGGCAGCAAGGGCTACCCATACCAGACGACGCCATCAGCCAGGGGTTGGCGACGGTACAATGGGCGGGCCGCCTGGAAGTGGCGGGCACTGCGCCGCTGCTGGTGCTCGATGGGGCGCACAATGGCGACTCGGCCCAGAAGCTGATCGCTGCCCTGCAAGCCGAGTTCAGCTATGCGCGGCTCATTCTGGTGCTTGGGATGTCACGCGATAAACACACCGATGCCATTCTGGAAGCGCTGCTGGCCCACACCGACACCCTGGTGCTGACCCATTCGCGCCACCCCCGCGCTTATACCGACCTTGACAAGATCGCGGCGCAGGCGCGTCCACTGTTCCACGGCACCATTCTGTTTGCCGGCGACGTGCCCGACGCGCTCGACGAAGCCCGCCGCATCGCCCACCCGAACGACCTTATCTGTGTCACCGGGTCGCTGTTTGTCGTTGGCGCGGCCCGCGAAGCGCTGGGGTTGGCAGTGAGTGATTAGATGCAGGCGAAAGGCAAACGAAAGCGCAACACGGGGCCAGGGGGTTCGATGCACAAACCAGCCATATGCTTATGGATCATCTCTGCTGTGTGGCTGCTGCTGCTCGCCGCCTGCGCCCCTGCCGCGCCTCCCGTGGGGTTGTGCCCGAACTGACCAGCACGGCCCCCCAACTGCTACCGCCACTGCTCGCCCAACTCGCACACCCACCGCCCCCCAGCACCCACGCTTGCGCCGCCAACCGCTTGCGCCCGCCACTGCCACCCCATCTGCTACACCCGGCAAGTTGTCCGGCACGGATAGCGGGCTGTTTGTGCCGTTACCCACCACCACCGCGACCGCCACACCCGTGCGGCTGGCAGGTACGCCCTTCACGCCCCCGCTGAACACACCCGCTGTACCGGGTACCATCTCCGGTGTGCCCATCCTGATGTACCACTATGTACGCGAGCGCAACCCCACCACTGACGCGCTTGGTTATCGTCTGTCGATAGCGCCCGCCGCATTCGCCGCCCAGCTTGACTGGCTGGCCCGCAACGGCTACACCCCCATGCGGCTGGATACGGCGCTCGGCTGTATGCAGGGTGCTGCCAGGTGCCCGCCGCGTCCGGTGGTGCTCACCTTCGATGATGGCTATATGGACGCCTACACCGCCGCGCTACCATTGCTGCAACAGTATGGCTTTGTTGCCACGTTTAACATTGTCAGTGGTTTTGTTGGTCGCCCCGGCTATATGGGCACTGCCGAACTGCTGGCCCTGCGTGATGCAGGCATGGAATTGGCCGCCCACTCTGCGACCCACCCCGACCTGACGCTGCTGGATGAAAGCACGGCCCGCGCCGAGATTGGCGAACCAAAACGCACCCTGGAAGCATTGCTTGGTGTGCCAGTTACCAGCTTTTGTTATCCGGCGGGCAAGTTCGATGCCCGCACTGTCGCGCTGGTGCAGGCGGCAGGCTATACCAACGCCACCACAACCCTCCAACACGGCGACTACCGCAACCCCTACACGCTGCCGCGCCTGCGTATTACCGGCGGCATCACGCTCGATGGCTTTGCCGCCCTGATGCAAGGCTATAGATAAGCGGCAAGCGGCAAGCGCCGATAGGTAGCCTCCCCGCGCCTCCCTCCGCACCTGAGTGCTTGCCCACGGAACCTTTCTTGCATACCCTGGAGTCTGTGAAATAACAATACTGATTCAGTTGCACCAGAGAGGTACACCTGTGTTTAGCAATCGTTCGCGGCATCAGCGAAGTACATCTGCATCATATCGCCGTCGTGCTCATCCGCTTGTTGCGCTGCTCAAATGGGCCGTAGCCCTGCCGATCATCGGCTATCTATGTGTGCTGACCGTGTTGCTGGTGGGCTGGCAGGTTGCACCAACCCGCTTCGACCTGTTTGAGATAACCAATGTATTTGCATTGTGGTTCTGTCTGCCGCTGCTGGTAGTTGCACCGCTGGCCTACGGGCTGCGGCTGTGGGGGTCGTTTGTCGGCACAATGGTGTTGCTGCTGGTTGTCGTAGCAAGCTTCGGCCTGGGGATGTTACCCAACCTGAACCGCCCCACCCTTGCCAGCACCACTGGCCCCCTGCTGCGGGTTGTCACTCATAACAAGCTGTATTTCACCGATGATACCCAGGCGCTTGCCCGTGTGCTGCTTGCACAGGACGCCGATATTATCGGCCTGCAAGAACTGACCGGCAACGATAAGCAGGCGCTTGATACATTGCTGGCAGAGCACTATCCCTACCGTGCCCTCGATAACGATGGCCCGCTGGGGTCGCTTGGCCTGCTCAGTCGTTTTCCTATCGTTCGGAAGCACGGGTGCCTGGGATCAGTGCGGCCCACTTCTTGCTCGATGTCTATGGACAACCAATCCATGTCATCAATCTGCACGCGCCAGTGCCCGAAACTGGTCTGGACCGAACTGGTATGCTGGGTCGCTTTGTGCCCCGCCCCACCTACGACGCAACCCGACGCGATGCACAGCTTACCGCGCTAGTTGATTATACGGGCGGTATTCAGGGGCCGCTTATTATGATCGGCGATTTTAATTTGTCCGACAGAGAACCATTTTATGATATACTAAATAATCCTTTACACGATAGTTTTGACGAAGCTGGCTGGGGGGCGGGCTTCAGTTTCCCTAACCTGCAACATAGATCAGCCGGGGTTCTGATCGATTATCTGCTTGATGTAGTAGGAATCGGCGACCGCATTGCATTCGCGTCGGCCCCACTGCCACAGCTACCGCCGCTCGTGCGTATCGACTACATCTGGACAAACGACGCACTGGTGCCGCTTTCGTCGCGCCTTCGCTGTGAGGAACTGGACAGTGATCACTGTATGCTGATTTCGGATGTAGGGCTACTCTCCAGAACCTGATGACATTGTAGAGTTTTCACAATGAAACTATTGCTGAACAATGTGCCGTATAGCGCAGGAACGACTGTACAGGCATGGCAGGATGTCGTCTTTGCGAGTGTGCCGCCGCCGGGTGGTACACTCGCGCTCGCGTTGGAAGGCCCGCTGCATTCGCAAAAACTGGAACCTTTCCTACGCCCCGGCGACCCGGCCTGGTACTGGCGCTGGAACCCGCGCAACGATGTTGGACGGGTGGCGCTAGTGCTGCACGCGACCATGCCCGATAGTAGCACGTTCCAGAGCCGCTATCAGATCGATATTGTGCCGCGCAAGCTCGATCAGGAGCACTATGCGCTGCTGCTGCGCGATATCGAGCAGGTTTCGCGGGAATGGTGTATGGCGTAGCACGCAGTTCGG
>JAAUSQ010000056.1 GCA_012033195.1 Chloroflexaceae bacterium | reverse complement strand
GACGACTTCGTCGCCTTCCAGCATTTTTTCGATTTCCAGGCCAAGGTTCTGGGCCTGAACCGATGGAGCGGTGTTCAATACGAACAGTACAACAAATAACAGACTACAGCAGACAGCGAGTGCTCCCCAGCATGGCCAGGTTCCAGATGTACGAATAATTCTGTGCATGTGTCCCCCCTTGTGTGAACCTGTGTTAATTGCACTGTATCACATGAACGTGCAAGTACAAGGGTTTCCGGCTATTACTTTTGTCCCTTCGTGGTGATATGCATCACTGATTGTCGTAGATAGGGACACATCTGAGACACTGTTTGAGCACAATAACGCATTCTTAGTGAAACAAAAAGCGATGCTGCTCATACCGGGAGACAGCATCACAAACTTCATTTCTCAGGGGTTCGTCGAACAGAGACAGCATACGATCAAGCGTGGATCGTTGAATGGTCCATCAGCGACCAGCTTCAGTTGTTGGCGGCTTCTTATCCTGATTTAACTTTTTAAATACCATAGTATGGAGTATAGTAGAGTTACCGCATGAAGTCAAGATACTTCGATCAGCAAAATATACAACTTAATAGGGTGCGCTTTTAGACTATACAACTCTGGCTTCCTTATACCCCCCTTCTGGCACAGTCGGCTCACTGGCCTTTACAATGTCGTACAGCTTAACACCACGGGTTATCTCCCACTGGCGCTTGCTGATCTAATTGGTGAGCGTGCATGAGGCTTTGATATGATTAAGGGCGTTTTGCCATTTGGTACGGATATGGCCTTCCAGGTGCAGATTCTCGGCACCGCAGCCGAACAGCCGGGTACGTGGCTCTGGGGGTGGGCCAATGCTGCAAGCGGTATTCCCGATCCCCTGCTGCTGGCTGCCCACATCCGAGGGCGCGTTGTTGGTCCTGATCAGCGACCCGACCTACCCGCCGCTCGGTATGTCGTCAGAGGTGCGTATTCCAGTACGTTTTTCGCAGCTTTTCACCACCCTGGAAGTAGCCGATCATCAGCGGGCGCTGATTGGCTATCTACCGTCGTACAACTTGCCCATAGTGTATAGCGGGCATCGCATTATCGCTACCACACCGCATGGTATACAGATTGTCGGCAAGTTCGATACACAGGGACGGCTGCTTGAAATGACCACAACCAATACATTACAGCGGTAACACAGCAAGCCAGAAATGAAATGCTACGCTATCTGCTCGCTGGGTTAACGATTTTATGTATTATTTATTGCACGTGCCCTCTATGGCGCAAACGAGTCGGTATCGCGGCTTATGCACTGACGGCCCCGCCGAAAGTCACTCATCATGGGATCAGTTATCGTTTTCGGAGCGATTGGGACGGCAGAGGCCGAACGTGGCGAACAACTTGAAGATGGATTGCAGGCACCATAGCGCTGCATTGACAGCCTGCTACCAGCATGCTATACTCTGTCCCAATTAAATCACGACACTCATCTAGAGCGGTGGAGGGATCGGCCCGACGAAGCCGCGGCAACCCTCGGATCACGCCTGTGCCCCCTGTGGCGCGGCCCAACCGGGAAGGTGCCAATTCCGACAGCATTCGTATGCTGGTAGATGAGAGGCAGTCAGGATACTTGCGTGAAACGCTGAGTGCTGGCCTCTCGCTTTACCAGATGAGAGGAAAGCCTTTTTTATGTCAATATTGACCAGGACGACGGAAGAGACCTGTACCAACCTGCCCACCCCCGACGGACTATCGACTGCTGCCGTTCATGGTGGCGAACCACGCCGCCGCGCCTACGATGCCGTTACAACACCGATTGTACAGACCGCGACCTATACCTTTCGTGATACCGCCGAACTGATCGAGTTTCAGGAAGGCCGCATCGAACGCGAGGAGTATGGGCGTTATGGCAACCCGACGGTACGCACCGCCGAGGCCAAACTCGCAGCACTGGAGGCAGGTGGCGCACTTCAGGCCAATGCCCTGCTCACGTCGTGCGGTATGAACGCAATGACAACCGTGATGCTGGCGATGCTGCCCGCTGGCAGCCATCTGGTGATGACCAGCGATTGTTACCGCCGCACCCGCCAGTTTGTCAATACGATGCTCAAGCGGCTTGGTGTGCAATCAACGATTGTACCACCGGGCGACTATGCTGCACTTGAAGACGCGATTCGACCAGAAACCCGTTTGCTGGTAAGCGAGTCGCCCACCAATCCGTACCTGCGCGTTACCGACCTGCCCGCCTTGCTACAATCGCAAAACGGCACCGCGTCAAGACGGTGATTGACGCGACCTTTGCTACGCCCTGCAATCTGCGCCCCCTGCACTATGGCATCGATTTGGTTGTTCACAGTGCAACCAAATATCTCGGTGGGCACAATGACTTGCTGGCAGGTGTTGTCGTTGGCAAGCCCGGTATCATCAGCGCCCTACGTGATGCTCAGGGGATGCTCGGCGGCATCTGCGACCCCCACAGTGCCTACCTGCTCATTCGTGGCCTGAAAACGCTAGCCCTGCGTGTAGAGCGGCACAACCAGAACGGTCTGGCAGTAGCCCACTTCCTGCGCGAACACCCACGTATCTCACAGGTTCATTATCCTGGCCTGCCCTCCCACCCCGACTATGCCATTGCTTCCGAGCAGATGCGCGGCTTCGGTGGCGTAGTTGCGTTCGAAGTAGAGGGCGATTTGCAGACTACCTCACGCTTTATCGATCTGCTGCGCCTGCCCTACATCGCGCCGAGCCTAGGCGGTGTTGAAAGCTTGGTTGAGCAACCCGCCATCATCAGCTACTACGAACTGAGCAGCGAAGAGCGACTCGCCGTGGGCATCCGCGATAATCTGGTGCGCTACTCGTGTGGCATCGAAGACACCGTCGACATCATCACTGATCTGGAACAGGCCCTGAATCGCCTGTAGAACCACTTGGCCTAGCAAAGCAGAGCGCGAACCGGACAGACCTACTGCCCATCTGGTTCGCGCTTGTTATCGCGGGCAACCTGCAACCCTGCCGTCACACCGCCAACCAGAGCGCCAACAATCGCCCCATACAGAACACCGTTGCCGATGGGCGTAAACGACAGAAGAGTGCCAATGATAAATGCGCCCACAACGCCTCCAAATAGAACCGCTGCCAGGACAATACCCACTGCTACGAGGGGGGTCTCTTTCATATGATGCTCCTTTTCCAGACGAACCAATTGGCACTATAGTACCATGGGTAGCCTGGTCGTCTGTGCAGCGTCGAGCACCTCACCCAGACATGCTCCGTACCCAGCGATAGATGCCCGCGTGTGCAATTACCTGGGGCGGGCAATCACAATCAGACGATGGCTCATATCTTCCACCGAACCATTTTCGATAATATATTCACCGATGCACGAAACGAGTGTCAGGCGCTCCTCACCGACTGGCAGAATGTACTCTACCTGATGCGGCTCAACCCAGAACTTCTCTTCAACAACATACAAATGCTCGCTGCCATCGGCGGCGAAGATATGGATCGGTGCGCCAATCTCCACCTCTTTCATGCGCTCGAACGGGGCCGGAATTTCGGGGTGTGCCTGGAAGCGCAGCACATGCCCCCACAGCACCACATTTTCACCCGTTGCCGGCATTGCGCTGCGGTTGTACCAGCCGACTTCGTGATCGGGCACAATTGGTACCTTGTTGGCATCCAACCCTACTGATACAATCGGCTGGCTCATCTGAATAGACTCAACGTAAATCCAGTTTGGTACCGGCGACGCGCTTTGCTGCGGCGTGTCTGCTGCACGCGCCGACACTGGCACCAACAATACCCCCACCGACACCAGCACTAGCCAGAAGATACGACGAAACATAGCGGATTTCTCCCATTGTAAAGCCTGTTACCGGACAACAGTATACCACCACTTGTATGGTCCACTGGCAGCAGAAAACGCCTGCATCTATTGAACGTGTGAAAGGCTTTATTATGCGTAATGGCTCGAAGCACGCGGCTACCGTTATGGCGACACAGCCTACACCCACCGCGACGGCAACCGACAGGCCATGTTGTACCCGGTTGCCGAACAGGTGGCGGCACTGCGCGAAGGAGCGGTCGGCACTATTGTGTACCTGACGCTAGAAATACCGCATCGGGAAGCGCACGGACGGCTCGACTACCTACCCGAACAGTATACCTATCTGCTGGCTGCCCACCAGTCCCACGCAACGGGCACCGTTGTTGCCGCGTTGCAGCTTCGCTTCGCTGTGCTGAACGTTGCTGCCATTCACGAAGAGATGGGCACCTTCACCATTGCGCTGCCGCAACCGACCCGCCGCAAGTGCTTCTGTGCGCCGGGAGTGCCTGCATAACACAACACTCGAACGAATGTGTTATCAATTTGTCATGTTTGCGTTGCGATAAAACCAGCCCTGCATGGTATACTGCCCTTCCTGACGCTGAATTGTTATGGAGCCAGTGAACCATGAAACAGAGTGCAACCGACTTCAATCACATCGTTGCAGTGCTGGCGTTGCTCGCGGGACTGCTGCTGCTCTACCTGCTCAGGCGCGTGCTGCATCGATGGCAAGTCCCTGAAAAGATTATTATATACAATGCTTCTGCCCCCATAGCAACGCGTGCCGTCTGGCGGCGCATACCCCTGCATACCCAGTAGTGTCCACGCACTCTACAGAAACGGTCTGCTTTTTTCTTCATCTAAAAAGATAAAATTTCTTTTAAAATTCTCATTTACTAATTGACGAGATCGTATATAATGAAGTGGGGTTGCATCAATTCGGATGGGGGGGAAGAATGATAAACTCATTTGAACATTCCGATTCAATAAACCAACCAGCAGCACTCCAGGTGCTTAAATTGCTGGCTGATGAAACCCGCTGGAGACTGATCAACGAGTTGCGAATCAGTGATCGGCAGGTGGGTGAGTTGGTGGATCGTCTGGGCCTGACCCAGAACCTTGTATCGTATCATCTCGGTCTGCTGCGACAGGCGGGCTTTGTGCATGCCCAGCGCAGCGATGCCGACGGACGAGCGCTGTACTACAGCCTTGATCTGGAAGCACTCAAGGCCGGGTGCCGGTCGGTTGCAGAAACACTCCGTATGCCGTTTCAGGCAGTCAATATGCAAAACGGCAGCATCCTCGAAAATGAGGCCTATCTGCCATCGGTTGTATTTGTCTGTCGAAACAACAGTGTACGCTCGCAAATGGCCGAGGCATGGCTGCGTCACCTGAGCGGTGGTCGGGTGCAGGCCTTGAGCGCCGGCACCGAATCCTCGGATGTTGTGGTCAATCCGTTTACTATCCAGGTGATGGACGAAGTTGGAATTGACATCCATGATGCCCAAGCGAAACATTTCAACGAAGTAGCCATGGATGAAACAACGGTCGTTATTACGGTATGTGATATGGCCCGCGAGGACTGCCGCGCTATGATGGATCAGGACGAGCGCCATTATCTGCACTGGAGTGTTCCGCCTGCTGCGCGACTGGAAATGGGCGGGATCGATACGCTGGACGCCTTCCGTATGGTACGGGATGAAGTACGGCAGCGCGTAGAGTGGCTGCTGACGATTCTGCCGCTCCTGATGCCAAACAAGGCCAGGGTCGCGGCAGCGTAGGTGCTACGGCAGCGGTGCCGTGCCGAACAGGGCGTGGAGGACAGCCGGGAGGTCTGCTAAATCTGGCAAGAGCGCATCTGGTTCGTGCGCTTGGAGTTCTTCAAGGCTATAGGGGCCAGTGGCAACTGCCACAGTACGCGCCCCACTGAAACGCCCACAGCGGATATCATTAGGCGTATCGCCCACAATGATGACATCCTGGGTACGAAAGAGGCGCTGATAGTGGCGCGTTGCCCGCTCAACAGCAACCGGCAACAGTTGTGCCCGGTCATGATGATCATCACCATAGCCGCCAATACTGGCATCGACAAATGGTAGCAACCCCACAAGCTCTAATTTGAGGCGAGCGATTGGCGCGATATTGCCGGTAAGGGGGGCCTGCACAACCCGTCCGTGTAAGTGGCGTAATACATCCACAGCGCCAGCAAGCGGGCGGGCGTGGGCTTCCAGGTCGGCACGGCGTCGTTCAAATTCTGTAACATACACCGCTCGGAACCGATCCAGTTGCATTGCAAGTGCTTCGGGTGTGATGTTCGGAAAGGCTTCGTGGATGATCTGACGGTCGGTCTTGCCCGAAAAAAAGGTGCGCTCACGTGCGCCCATCTCCCCGAACACCTGCGCCATTGCCGAGCGCATCACCTGCCCACCAATACCACCTGTTGTCAGCAGGGTTGCATCCACATCCCACAGTATCAGCGTCCCTGTATGCATCAGCCATCCTTCCCACGGTAACGTGCCCGCCACGCCGCCAGCAACTCATCAACCGTTTCAGCCATCGTAATCTCTGGAAGCCAGCCCGTTGCATTGCGGAGCTTGCTATTATCGCCCACCAGCAGCGGCTCATCGGTCGGGCGCAGGCGTTCGGGGTCGGTACGGATCTCAACCGGCACCCGTCCGCGTACCTGCACCATCTCAACAATATCACCAATTCGAACCGGCACCCCCGAACATACATTGTACACCTCACCCGGCGGCGCACGGTCGAGCAGCAGCCAGAGCGCCCGCACAGCATCGCGGGTATGCGTAAAATCGCGCTGTGGTTCGAGATTGCCCACCCGGATAATTGGCTCCTGCTGTCCGGCTTCAATCGCCGCCATCTGCTGGCAGAAGGTCTGGATCGAGGTGCGGTCGCCCTGATGCGGCCCAACGTGATTAAACGAACGTGTCACGACAATATGCAAGCCGTAATTCACCGCATACTGCAAACCGGTCAACTCGGTGGCAACCTTGCTCACCCCGTACGGCTGACCGGACGAAGCATCCGCGTTTCGCTGATTGGGGTTTCTTCCGGACGTACCGGGCCATACGACGCACTGCTGCCCGCCAGATGCACCCGCGCCCGTGGCACCAGGCGGCGCACTGCTTCCAGCACATTGATCGTGCCTTCGACGTTGGCTCGCATCGTGGCAATTGGCGCACTCCACGAAGCGCTGGGGTAGCTCTGGGCTGCCAGATGAAACACCCGCTCCGGTGCAGCCTGTTCCACTGCCTGCGCCACCGAAAAGGCATCCTCAATATCGCCCTCGTGAAACGTTACCCGTTCATACAGATGGGCAATCGGGCGCGTATCGCTGCGCCAACGCTTGAAGGCATGTACCTCAATATCGGGCATCGTCAGCAGATAATCTGCCAGCGCACTCCCAACCGGACCAGTAATACCAGTAATAAAAACCCGCATAGCTAATGCTTTCGTTTGTCACGTTATCCGTGCCTCAACCTCTTCGCAGATGGCGTGCAGCAGCAGCGTATGAATCTCCTGAATACGTGGCGTGCTGTGGCTTGGCACAATCAAGACGTGGTCGGCACTGGTGCACGCCGCGCCGCCATCTTTGCCGAGCAGCGCTACACTCACCACCCCACGGGCGCGGGCTGTGTCGAGCGCATGCAGAATGTTGGGCGAGTTGCCGCTGGTGCTAAACACCACCAGCACATCACCGGGCTTTGCCAGCGCCGCCAGTTGCCGCGCAAACACCTGCTCATAGCCAAAGTCGTTGGCAATACAGGTGAGCGCTCCGGTATCGGCATTCAGGCTGATGGCGGGCACCGGACGCCGATTGCTGCGGTAACGGCCCACCAGTTCCTGCGCCAGATGAATAGCATCGGTGGAACTGCCACCATTGCCACAGGTGTAGAGTGTGTGCCCATCTGCCAGGGCCGCCCCGATTAGGGCCACCATCTGCTCTACCTCGGCAGCCTGAGCACGTAATGCCGCCAGCACGTCGATCAGTTCTTCGATCTGTGGGAGAAACGGTATCGTAGGTGTTGTCATTGTGCGTAGCCCTGCGCTTCCAGCACCGCTGCCTCTTCGGTTGACCAGACCTGGACACCGTGCGTCGTGAATGAGAAGGGCCGCAACTGTACCCCCGCTTCGGTCAGCACCCGCGCCAGTTCCAGGCGGCGCTCGAAGGGGCAGGCAAAGACCATAAAGCCGCCACCCCCCGCGCCGGTAATCTTGCCACCCCAGGCACCGTGCTTGCGGGCCAGTTCGTACACATCTTCCACAAAGGGCGTGCTGATGTGCGGTGAGAACGATTTTTTCACTTCCCAGGCATCGTGCAGCAAGCGCCCGAAGTCATCGATCCGCAGCGCACGCAACAGCCGCACCGATTGGTCAACAAAGGCTTTGGTCTCATCGTGATAACGCAGCGTGTCGCCACTTGTCAGGCGGCGCACCTGGTCGTGCATCAGGTGTTGCGAGAGCAAGCGCCGATCACCGATATAGCCCAGCAGCAGCGTACTTTCCAGTTCGAGCAGGGCACCGAGGTCGGTCAGCACTGGCTCAACGATAACACGCGGCCCGCCAAAGTGGTACACGCTCATGCCGCCAAACGCCGCCGAGTACTGATCCTGTCGCCCACCGGGAATACCCAGATCAACGCGCTCGATCTGGTAGGCCAGTTCCGCCAGCGTGTGCGGGTCGCTCGGTGCCTCGTAGGTGGCATACAGCAGCTTGAGCATGCTCACCACCAGCGCCGACGACGAGCCGAGGCCGCTGCCAGGGGGCACATCGCTGAACATCGTTACTTCTACACCGGGCATCCCTTCGCGGCGGCGTTCGTGAGCCGCTGCCATCCGCTGGTCGCCGTGCACCGCATCCAGCACGGCTTGCGGTAGCGCCAGCCGCCCATCCCACTGGCCCGTCACCTGACGGCTGACCTCTTCCAGATCGAGCGAGCGAATGGTGATACCGGAAGCAGCACAGGGGCGCAGCATACAGCGCACAAAAAGATTGATCGTACAGTTGAGCACCTTGCCGCCGTGCTCTTCGGCGTAGGGGCTGACATCGGTGCCCCCACCAAAGAAACCGATCCGCATCGGTGCGCGTGCTTTATAAACTTTCATAGTAGCAACTCTCTTTCTCAGGATAACCGGGAGCTATGATACCACAGAAATGCAGGCCTGTTCCGGCACTCGTGCGGAAGGGGAGGCAGACGCTCCAGGCATACGCTATGGTAGATCTATCGTGGTTATGTCAACGATGCGGCTGCCATCGAGCAGGCTGCGCTCGTCCGTCCACAGCGCGTGGGGCGCGTTGATGCGGTGCCACCCGACCGAGAGCGTGTATGTTCCTGGTGGCAGGCTATCGGGCAGGCTCACTTCAAACGTCTCACGCAGCGGTTGCCCCGGTTGCCACTGTTCGGGTGGCAGCAGCGCATAGCTGGGCAGGTGCAGCAGGCGCAGCGCGTACCCGTCCGGGTCGTCGGCGTCAAGATGCTGACCGCTACCAGCCGCGTCTCGTCCAGCGGGCGCAGCGCCTCCCATGTCACACTGAGCCGCAGACGGTCGGGGAGTTGCTCCACATCATAGGCATGCAGCCGGATAGCATCGCCAAAGTCGGCAAGAAACTGCCCGCCCGTTCCGGTCGTCGGCGCGATCTGCTGCTGGAGCACCCGTTCGCGTGGGGCTTCCCGCTCAAACAGCAGCAGCCCATCGTAAGCAACAGTCAGGCCAAAGTCGGGCGCGGCGAGCATCTGCCGAATAGCATCCAGGTCGTAGGCAATCCCACCAGCGGTCACGTTATCGCCCAAGGGCAGGAAAAAATCAAACAACCCATCGGCCAGCACATACTTGACTCGTGGCAGCACCTGCGGCAACCGTTCGGCGCGGGGTTCGTCGGGGTAGCGCACCAGATACAGCGTCTCGCGGTTGGCGATGTGTGCCGCCAGAAATGTCGAAACTGCCATCGGCTCGTGAGGTGGAACATACTGCGCGAGGAAGGCGGGCTTCTCACGGTCGCGGGCCGTAATGCCATACTGGGCGCTATCGAGGCCCATACCGGGCACACCCAGCCAGAACATCGGGTTGAGGGGGGTATCAACCAGCAGCACCGTACACAGCCCCACAATCGCCGTGGTCAGCCCCAGGTCGCCGCGCCAGCTTCGGCGGGTGCGCTGCTGCTGCATCTGCTGCACGCCCGCAATGGTTGCCATCACAAAAAAGGGCACCGTGGTTGTATAGTGGTGGTATCGATAATCGGAAATACCTCCCGGCCCCGACGACAGGAACAGCACGCCGACAATCGGCACAATTGGCAGCAGCCAGCGCCAGCCCCGCCACGCCACCAGCAGCACTGGCCCGAAGACTACCACCAGCGTCAGCAGGCGTTGTGGCAGCGTTTCTAGCACCTGCTCAAACCGTCCGAAGTAGTGGTTCAGATAGGTCTGGAAGGTAGCGCTCCCGGCACTATCGGCCCCGAAGATGGCGGGCGCAAACAGGGGGCGTATCACCAGCACCGCCAGCAGCAGATACCCAACTCCCGCCGCTATCGTCAGTGCTCCGGCACGGCGCTGCCCCTCCCACATATACAGCACAACACCGAGGCCCGCCACCGTCACCGCCACATAAAACTTGCAACTCAGCGTGAGCGCAATCCACAGCGCATACCAACCCCATGCACGCCGGTCCAGCGCATTGAGCGCAAACATCAGCAGCGGCATCGCCAGCGTATCGCCGTGCACATCAAACAGCACACCCGTCTGCGCCACCGGATAGAGCAGGTAGATCAGGGCGATGCAGCGGGCCGCAAAAACCTTGCCTGTGCGCCGCAGCGCTAGGTGGTAGGCGGGCAGCGCCCCCAGGACAAACAGCGCCGCCTGAAGGATCAGTAGCAGGCGCGGGTCGGGCCACAATGCATAGGGGATTGCCAGCAAAAAGTAGATCACCTCAACGTGCCACGCCAGCCGCGACACCTGAAATACATTCGGGTCACTGAAGATCAGCGGCTGCCCCTGCGTAGCGCTCCAGATCGCCTGCGACATATTGCCCAGGTCGAGCATGCCTGTCGTAAAGGCGAGATAGCGCATAATGCTCAGGGTGGCAAGCAGCCCCCCCACCAGCAGCAGCGCAGCCCACACAAAGGGATCGGGGCGACGGGATACAGGCGTGGCGGTCATTGTCTGGTTGCCCTCCTCGCTACCAGCCTACTCATCCTGAAACAGATCTGCCAATGTATACCGAAAATCGGGGATAACATCGCTGCCATCGAGCACGGCGGCGGTGTAAATGCCAAATAGACCGGGCTGTTGGCATCCCGCCCCCTTTCAACAGCCCTACTCAACATCATCGCCAAGTGGCGGAAACTCTACCGTGTTGTCAATCGTGCGGTCGGGCAGGTTCACCCGCGCCAGAACGCGCTGATCGCCCTGTCGATAGATCAGCAGGGCCGTTTCGTTGTCGGGCCGCAAAGTGTAGTACACCAACTCATCAACGTCTTCTACCAGTTCGGTATAGCCGTTCCCGCCCGCATCCGAAACGGCCAGCGTTTGTTTGTCCTCGAAAGCCAGTTGCTCATCACCGTTGGTATCGGCCTTCACAATGCTATACAGAAACCATGCTGTAGTCGGTTCGATGGTATTCTCTGCATCGGTACTGGTGGGTTGCATCTCCGCTGGCACCTGCTCAAACAGTTCGATGGTGGTCAGGATCACTGTGTCATTGGTGGGCAACAACCGCAGCACCGTTTCATTTTCTTGATCAACAAAGACGTAGTTATGAATAGTGGTATAGGTTGTCCTGCTATTTAAGGCTGCGCGTGTTTCATTCGTTGCAACTGAGGCCTGCAGATACTCGGTGCCGGAAACTTCGAAAAAAGCCGAGAGAGTTTTAGTTGTCTCTTGCGCCGCGACCGGGGCAGGCTGCCCCACGCCGCCGCCGCGTGGTACAGTGCCACAGCCTGCCAGCACACCGAACAGGCAGCCCAGCAACAGCACCACACCGATATATCGAACCTGAAACACCAGTACAGAAGGATGCATATCAGTATTCCTGCCTTTCAGTCCAACCGCTTGTCATTGTTGTGCATCATACAACAGATTGCCGCACCCAGGCATAGCCCGAATGTCCTACCCCACCTCCACTACTGCCGCCCCGTGCATCAGCACCCGCACACCACCCGCCACCGCCTGAAGGGTGACAGAGTTACCATCGACCACGGCAGCGGTTGCCATCACACCATACAACACCAGTTCGACGGCATCACCTGCCGGCTCGATCTGCACATGCAGCCCGCTGTCGGTGCGCTGATAGCTGATCGTGCGTGGGGTTGGCCCTGCCACGCTGTAGCTCCCCGTATCCATCGGCGCATATATCTCGACCGTCGCCAGCGTATCGGGCGCTTCGTCGGTGTGCTGCACCAGCGGGCCATATGGCACAATTGCCCCACCCCGCACATACAGCGGCATCTGGTTCAGCGGCGCGTCAACCACGCACCAGCACCCGCCCGGCCGCACCGTTTTTGTCCAGTAATCCACCCATAGACCGTGCGGCAAGTACACCCGTCGCGTAGTACGCTCATCGAGGATCGGCGCAACCAGCAGGTTGCGCCCGAACATATATTGATCAGCAATCGTGTATGTGGTCGGGTCGTCCTGATATTCAAGCACCAGCGCCCGCAGCATCGGCAGGCTACTGCGCCCGCATTCCTGCGCCTCGCTATAGATATACGGCAGCAGGCGGTAGCGCAGTTCGCAGTACCAGCGGAAAATCGCCTCGGCCTCTTCGCCATACGCCCACGGCTCGCGGGGTGGTTCGCCGTGGCAGCGGGCGTGCGACGAAAACAGCCCGAACTGCGCCCAGCGTACATACAGATCAGGACTCGGCAGGCCAGCAAAGCCGCCGATATCGTGGCTGTAGAACGGGAAGCCGCTCATGCCAAAACTGAGCGCCGACCGCAGCACACAGGCCAGGTCTTCGAAACGCGCCACACCATCGCCCGACCAGTGCACGGGGTAGCGCTGCGAACCAGCCCACGCCGAACGGCCCCAGATGATACCGTTGCCCGTGCCATAAAATGCTTCGGTCGCACTGAACACCGCTTGATTGTAGAGCAGTGGGTACAGGCTGTGCATCGCCGCCCCCGTTGCACCGTGATACACTGCATCGGGCGGCGCACCCTCGCCGAAGTCGGCCTTGATGACCGCCACACCAAGCGCAAACAGATCTTGGAGCCGCCCCTGCAACCACGCTACCGCCGCCGGGTTGGAGTAGTCGAACAGCCCTGCATCCGCCATAAAGCCAGAAAAGGTATAGGTTTGTCCATTGGGGCGCTTCGCCAGATAGCCGCGCTCGCTGGCCTCCTGAAAAATGCCCGTATTGACCAGCAGCAGCGGCCACTGCCACACCGACACCCGGAAGCCCTGCTCGCGCAGCCGCGCCAGCATCGCCGCCGGATCGGGGAAGCGCCCCGCCCCGAAGCGCCAGTCACACTCCCAGTCGCGCTCAAACCAGTTGGTATCAATATGGATTACATCGCACGGAATACGATGTTCGCGCAGTTCGTGGGCTACCGTTGCTACCTGCTGCTGGGTGTCATAGCTAATGCGCCCCATCCACAGGCCAAAGCTCCAGCGCGGCGGCACCGCAGGCGCACCCGTGATCGCGGTGTAGCGTGGCAATATCTCCTTGAGCGTAGGGCCATAGATAAAATAGGCATCAAGCAGGGGCGTGTCGTCCACAATCACCGAGAGCGCGGTATAATCGAGATTACCCACCCGAAACGTTGTTGCATGCGCTGTGTTCACATACAGCCCATAGCCGCGTGTACTCATATAAAAGGGCGTGTGTTTGTACGCGCCCGGTGATGCATTGCTGAAGCCTTCTACCAGCCAGAGCCGCTGCATCGTGCCGCGTTTATCGAGCGGGCCGAAGCCTTCGCCAAAGCCATAAATATGCTCGTCGTGTTGCAGACCAAACGACGCAAATACGCGCTGCTCGCCGCCTGCCGTCACACCAAGCGGGTAGGCATACCGATTGTGAAAGATCCAGCGCTGCTGCGACGGATTCCACTGCTCGGCAGGGCGACGGAGTGGCGCAATGTCTACCGGGCGTGTGCTCCAGATTACCCTCCCCTGAAGATCGGAGATCGTTATCTGCCACGGTTCGCGAGCCACCACGACCTGCACCGCCGCCGATGCCACCTGCACCGTTGTAGCATCTTCGCTGAAGGACAGGTCAACGGGTGCATCAAACTGGCCCACCACCATGGGCGTATCGTTGGCGGGCAGCGCTTCCGGTGGCCCAGCATAAAAGCGCATCCTGATAATGTCGGGCGTGCAGAAGTCGAGTTGTACGGTGGCAGGCGCGGCGGGTGTTGGCGGTGCAAAGACCGTCTCGCAGCGTGTGCCATAGTAGTTATGGATTGTCGGGCTATAACGAGCGGTGGCGCAGCGCATCAGCAGGCTGTTCCCGTCGAGGCGTGCATCCAGCAGTTCGGTAACCAGTTCTACGGGTACAGTCTGGCCCAGAAATGTGGTCAGTTCATAGGTGCGTGGCATCGTTTCCCTCTATCATCCAGTGGCTCGATCACTGGCCCCGGATTGTGCCAGGGGCAGGGTGTTTCTGCTCAGTATACGCTATCACATCATATGCTTGCATATCTGCACGTCAACAGGGTTGCATGGTGCTCAACGGTGAAGCATGCAAAATCGACTGGAATGCTTGCAAATCCCTTACAGAAAGAACATAGTAAAAAATATACGGACATCCTAAATTTATTAACACAATTCGCCTGTTTTCTCGCTGCATATGTTGCATCAAACCGAAGAATTATTCGTAGGTAATAGTGGAGTTGATTCGTAAGGAGCGCATTGTCACCAGACAACCCGGCTTTGGGCAGATGAAGTGAGGTAGCTTGATGCTATCGTGCTCGTGGTGAATCCATTTCTGGAACCTGTTTTATTGAGGGGTTGTACAACCTTATACAAGGAGTTATGTATGCATCGGGTATCTTTTCCATGGCGGAACACACGGCTCGTTGTACTGGCACTCGTGGTGCTCAGTCTCTTCCCTAACGGCCCTGCGTTTCCGAAAGCATCCGCCATTGCCCCCCCTGCCCCGCTCGCTCCTGCTACTGCACGACAAGCGCCAGACGACAAGTCCCTCAAACAGGAGACACCGGCTGATGATCCATCAACAAGGACTACAAAGGTGATTGTTGATGCCTCTGACACTGCCACGCGGACCCGCCTGATCGCGCAGGGAGCATCGTTGCTGGTCGATTATGGTACGTTCAGCCTGTGGAGCGTACCCGCAGCAACGGCCCCCAACGCACGCACGCAAACCAGTCTGTCTGGCTCTGCTACCTTCGATGCGATTGTGCTGCGTGATAGCGTTATCAACACCAGCGTAGAAAACCCTGACTCACAGGTGAGCCGCCAGCAGCAGCGCATTGATGGCGAGCAGTTCTGGCTTGTGCAGTTTGTTGGCCCGATCAAGGCCGAGTGGCTGAAGACGATAGAAGCAACAGGCGTGCAACGGGTCATTTATATGCCCAATCATGCCTATCTGGTCTGGGGCGACGATGCCAGCCTGACGCGTCTGGAAGCCCTGGCCGCCACCGACCCGGTGGTACAGTGGACGGGGCCGTACCATCCTGAATACCGTATTGCACCACCGCTGAAGCAGGCCGTACCGCAACGCGCCGCCAGCGATATGCTTGATGTGACCGTGCAGATATACACCACTTCGGCAACGGCAACCACCCTGGACGAACTGAAAGCGTTCGGCGGGCGTATCATCCGCAACCCTTCGGAGGTACTTGGGTTCACCAACATCACGTTGCAGGTACCCGCCGGTCAGGTCGATGCAATTGCCCGCCGCGCCGATGTCTACAATATCGAGCCGTATGTTGCCCCAACGCGCCTGGACGAAGCCCAGAACCAGATTATGGCGGGCAACCTGGTTCGTGACCCCGCCGATAACCTGGTACCGAGCGGCCCCGGCTATCTGCAATGGCTGGCCGACAATGGCTTCCCCACCGACCCGGCAGCCTATCCTGTGGTTGATGTGGTTGATGATGGTGTGGATGGGGGCAATGCCGCAAACCTCCGGCACCCCGACTTCTTCGAGTTGGGCGACCCGGCCAACCCCGACCGGGTAGTGTATATGAACAACTGCACGTTTGATCTACTGGGCGACGGTGTGGCGGGGCACGGCAACCTGAACGCGGGCATTGTTGGCGGCTTCAACAACCTGAATGGCTTCCCCTACCGCGACGACAACGGCTACAGCTTTGGCCTCGGTGTGTCGCCCTACACCCGCCTTGCCAGTACCAAGATTTTTGCAAATAGTGGCTTCTACGACATCGCCGCGTGTGGCAACACCGATGAAGGGGTGATTGGTGCCAGCTATGCAATGGGAGCCACGTTCACTACCAATAGCTGGGGCGCACCGGTTGGTGGCGCGTACGATGTTTTTGCACAGATATACGATGCCTTCACCCGCGACGCGGCCCCCGCTACCGTGGGCAATCAGGAGATGCTGCATATTTTGCAGCCGGCAATGATGGCCCATCCCAGGGGAGTATTCGATCGCCGGGTACCGCCAAAAACGTGCTGACAGTGGGGGCCAGCGAAAACGTGCGCGACAATGGTATTGCCGATGGTTGTAACACGGTTGACTCGAACAATGCCAATGATATGACCGACTTCTCCTCACGTGGCCCCACCACCGACGGGCGCACCAAACCCGAAATTGTTGCGCCGGGTGCCCACATACAGGGGCCATCCTCACAGCCCGAATTCAGCGGCGGCGGCGTCTGTGGTGCGGCCAGCAACAACTTCGGCTCGCCGGGGGACGATGCGCTGTACCCTGCTGGACAAACCCTCTATACATGGTCAAGCGGCACCAGTCACGCGACGCCAGCGGTAGCAGGTGCCGCCTCGCTGGTGTATGAATATTATGGGCGTGTGCTGAACCCCGGACAGCTACCTAGTCCGGCCATGCTGAAAGCATTGCTGCTAAACAGCCCGCGTTATATGGCGGGTGAGTTTACCAACGACACCCTGCCCAGTGTGAGCCAGGGCTGGGGCCTCACCGACATGGGGGCACTCTTTGATCAAAGTAATTCCCGGTTGGTGTTCGACCAGAATGAGATCTTTGGTGATACAGGCGATGTGTCGGTTATCAACGGCGCTATCAGCAACCCGGCGCAGCCGTTCCGCGTGACGCTGGTGTGGACCGACGCCCCCGGCTCGACCACGGGCGCGGCATATGTCAACGACCTCGATCTGGAAGTGACCGTTAACGGTGTGACCTACCGGGGCAACGCCTTCGATGGAGCCTTCTCAACCAGCACTGGCTCCGCCGATAGCATCAACAATACCGAACAGGTCTTCTTGCCCGTTGGTACCATCGGTGCATTCAGTGTGCAGGTTGTGGCCCGTAACATCGCGGGCGACGGTGTGCCTGGCAATGCCGACCTCACCGACCAGGACTTTGCCCTGGTGATCTCGAATGTGCTAATCGGGCCGCAGGGCACCCTACGCGGCACCGTCACAGCAGCAGATTCCGGGGTACCGCTTGCCGGGGCGCAGGTGCAGATCAGCGATGCCACCAACACCTTTACCATCCGTACCAACAGCGCGGGCGAGTATCAGACGCGGCTCGCAGTCGGCACCTATACTGTGCGTATCTCGGCCTTCGGCTATGAGGTGCGCCGCTTCGATGGCATCGTCATCAGCGAGGATGCCACCACCCGCCGCGATGCCAACCTGACCGCTCGCCCGCGTGTTGTACTCGATGGTACAGTGCGTGATGGTGCCGGACACGGCTACCCGCTTTATGCTGCTATCACGCTCCAGAGTGGCAACTTTACCAGTACCGTCTTTACTGACCCCCTGATCGGTCGGTACAGCACCAAACTGATCCAGGGTGAACCCTACAACCTGACCGTCAACGCAGCAGTACCGGGCTATCTGGCGGCAACCCGTGCCGTTACCGCGACAACCGATATAACTGCCAACTTTGACCTGCTGATTGATAGCGATTGTACAGCACCGGGCTACGAGCGCACCGCTATCTTTGAGGCGAACTTCGAAGAGAATGATGGCGGCTTTACCCCTAACAACAACCTGTGGCAGTGGGGACCCCCTACCAGCGGCCCGTCCGAGGCGTTCTCCGGCAGCAACGTCTGGGCCACCAATCTGGCAGGAAATTACCCCAATGACGCAAGCAGTCGCCTGACCTCAGGTACCATCGACCTCAGCAGCGACACCGATTCTATCCTGACAGTGGAATGGTGGCAGTGGCTTGAAACGGAAGGAGGCTACGACTTCGCCTCGGTCGAGATCAGCAACGATGGCGGCACCACCTGGACAACCGCCTACGGCCCGCTCAGTGGTGATTTCAGTGCCGACGGCTGGACACGCCAGCAGATTGAACTGCCCGCCGAGTACGCCACAGATAGCTTCAAGATACGCTTCCACTTCACATCCGACGTCAGCATCGTACAATCTGGTTGGTACATCGATGATGTATCGCTCTTTGTTCTGGATAGTGCCGGCTGTACGCCAACGTCTGGTGGATTGGTTGTTGGCACCGTACGCGATGCCAACACCGACCTGCCGCTGATTGGGGCTACCGTGCGTAGCGCCCAGGATGTTGCCATCACCATCGACACTCCCACCGACCCGAACGTTGACGATGGCTTCTATATCCTGTTTGCGGCTCCCGGTACCCAGCCCATCACTGCTGCTATCGAGGGGTATGGCTCCCTCACCCAGAATGTCCCTGTAGTTGCCGATGCTATACGAGAATATACCTTCGGCCTGACTACTGGGCGGCTTGAAGCCAACCCCGACGTATTGCAGGGCACGGTAGAACTGGGCAGCAGCACAACGCTGCCGCTTGTCCTGGAAAATACGGGCGGCGTCAGTGCCACATTCGAACTTCATACAGTATCGCCCGCCGCAGCATGGCTGGGGTTCTCTCCTACCGAGGGCACCATTAACGCTAATGCCAGCCGTACCATCGATGTTACTCTGGATGCCAGTGGTGCAGACGTTACACAGCCAGGTATCTATGCAGCACAGGTGCAGGTCGGCAACAGCACCCCCTACGGCCCCTTCAGTCTTCCCGTTTCGATGACCGTGACGGCTCCGGCAAGCTATGGGCAGGTTATTGGCACGGTAGAGGGCTTGGAACGCTGTGACGCACCCGGTACACTGCTGTCGAATGCCGTGGTTACAATTCGGGGTAGCGACGGCTTTTCAAGTACTGTACAAACCGATGCGACCGGACGCTTTGCCTACTGGGTGGACGCGGTCCGGTCGCCGCTCTCGCTAACGGTGAATGCACCGGGCTATACTGAAACAGTAATCGCCAATCTCACCATCACCCCATCCGAACAACGTGCACTGGCGATTGAGCTACGCCCTGCCCGGCCCTGTGCGGGTGCATCGCCCGATGCGCTGCAATTCACCCTGACCGAGGGCGAAACAACCGATGTCACCCTGACATTATCGAACACTGGTGCAACCCGCTACAGCTTCTCGGTGCTCGAAAGCACCTATGTATTACCGCCTGTGGTGCGGCCTGTTACCCCTACAGGACAGCCCAACATTCAGCCGATTGGCCCCGCTCCGATTGGGGGCATCTCGGTGCGTGCTCAGCCACAGCCCCGGAATGCGACACCCGATATAGCACAGAGTACGGCGTGGTTCAATGGTGCAACAATACCATCGGATGTGATACGCTATGGTGCCGCACAATGCCCGGAACAGCCCGATAGCTTCTATGTCATCAGTGGATACGATTTTTACTTCTATCAGGTTTCTGCCGTGACATGGCGCTACGATGCACTGACCAACACCTGGAACGAACTGGCCCCGTTCCCGGTGGCAGTCGAATCACCTGCTGCAACCTGTTATCAAGGCCACCTGTATGTGATGGGCGGCGATGGCACCAACCAGTTCTTTATCTACAACATTGCAACCGATACCTGGAGCAGCGGGCCACCGCTGCCACGCGGCGTGTTCGGTGCGGCGGCGGGCGCGTGGAATGGCAAGATTTACCTGGCAGGCGGCA
>JAAUSQ010000426.1 GCA_012033195.1 Chloroflexaceae bacterium | reverse complement strand
GCGCGCGCGGGCGACGGAAATTCGGTGGTGGCCGTCTTTGACGAAATAACATACGCCGATCTGAATAAGTTCGACCGGCGCAATCGCGATGCCGCGACTACGCGCCATTGCGACGCTCACCCAACGATCACGGAGGCGATCGTCGAGTGGCAGGAAGCGCCGGTCAAAATCGTTGCTGCGCCCAAGGGTGCCGCAGATCCGATCGAGATTAACCGGGCGAATGCCGCCGTAGCGCCGGTTGCCGTGCAGTTGTTCCGCAGGCGATTCAAGTTCGAGCAAGCGGTGCTCGCGACCCAGAATGCGGCATTTGAGCCATTCGACAAAGGCCATCCAGCGTGCGCGATTGAAGCGATAGAGCGCCCGACTAAGCATGCTGCTCGGATCATTGTGCGGGATTTGATGAAATGAAACGCTATTCAATGGTGCAACCGTGGATCCAGCATCATCTTACTCCCTTACAGATCGCAGCTATTATGAAGGCTTGCTGTTGTGTGATGATGCCAGTCTAGCGTTGCACCGGTTTTTGCGCCTCAATCAGCGGAAGTGTTCGGCCTTGGCCATTTGACCAGGCAAGAACTGGTCGCTTGTCGGTTATACGTGCTCCCGGCGACGGGAAAATCGGCGCGTGCTGGGTATATCATACGGTCATCGATGTGCAGACGTGATGATTGACAGTGGGGCCGAACATGAAGCTCACCATGCGCACGTATCGGCACGAAGACGATTACTGGACGATCCGCCAATTCCTGCGCGACATCTTTTTGCAGTATCAGCGCCGCGAGGTTTGCTGGCCGCTTTATCGCTGGGATTATTGGCGTTGGCATGTGCATGAGAATATTTTCCAGTTCGATCTTCGGTGATGCCCTTCAACTCCCTTGATGGCGTAGCGTGAGACCACATGCATACTGTGTCCTCGTCTGGAAGCCGAATGTGCGCCAGGTGAGGGTACAATGGACTGGGACACCTTATACTGCCCAAACCGGCACTGTGGCTGGTATGGCCGACCTTTCCACGAGGGGAAACTCGTGAAAAATGGGCATACGCGCGGCCAGCGACAAGCGTTGTGCCAAGCTTGTGGAAGAAGTGTTGCCTTGCGCTACGGAACCGCCTACTTTCAATTGGATGCCGAGCCGGCGCTGTTCGAAACCGCTGTGCGGGCGTTAGCCGAAGGCAATTCGCTCAATGGCACCGCACGTATCGTCCAAATTGCCCCCGACACGGTGACTGATTGGCTTGATCGAGCGGCGCAGCAATGTCGCTTGGTTATGCTGTACTTGTGGCAGAACCTGCATGTCACGGAATGTCAACTTGATGAACTGTGGAGCTTTGTTCACACCAAAGAACAGCATCTCGATACGGCCAAGTTGTGGTCTCCTACGTATGGTGATGCGTGGGTCTGGATTGCTTTTGCGCCACAGTGGCGTCTCGTGGCAGCCTTTTGTGTCGGAAAGCGCGATCAGGCCAGTGCCAACCTCCTGTTAGAACGCATCGTGCATGTCACGGATGCGCACATCCCATTTTTCACCAGCGATCAGTTGGCCGCGTATCGCACAGCCCTCTTGCATGCCTACGGCCAATGGCAGTATCCCGAACGACAAGGGACACGCGGTCGTCATCCCGCCCCGCGTCGTGTCCCACATCCCGATCTCCTGTATGCGCATGTGGTGAAAACACGTGCGAAGGGCGCCGTCGTTGGGGTCAGCCGGAACCTGATTTTTGGTGATCCGGCCACGCTCGAGCAACGCCTTGCCGAATCGGTCAGTAGCACCACGATCAATACCAGCTTTGTCGAGCGTGAAAACTTGATGTTGCGCCAACACAATCGTCGGCTCACCCGCAAGACCTTAGGTTTTACCAAGGAGCATCCCTGGTTGGAGAAACAACTGTGGCTGTCCCTCGCCTATTATCATTTGGTGTTGCCCCATAGCAGTTTGCGTAAGGAACTCCTGTGCCCTGAACCAACCTATGGGAACCGTACCCCACGAAAGTGGCAACCCGTCACGCCAGCGATGGCAGCGGGTCTGACCGACCATGTCTGGACGACGGCGGAGTTGCTCAGCTATCGGGTACCTGCACCCTTCCTCGACACCTTGCCGCAAGTAGAACACGTATTCCCTTCCCCTCCTCCCCTTCATCAAGGGAGTTGAAGGGCACCACCCCACTGACGAGGTTCAAGATCATGGTAGGACTTACGCAGTTGCGCGCTTGTGAGCCATTCCAGCCTGTGGGAAGCCACGGAGGACGCTGCTGGTGTTGCTGAGAAACAGTCGGATCGCCGGCCGAATGATCGAGAGCTTGGTGTTGAACAGCGTGCTCCCCGTCTCCCATTCGTGCCAGACCAGCCGCAGGTAGGTGCGAAGTGAGAAGCCGATATGGTTGCGCTGTCCGCGCTCACTCTGCACCATACAGCGCTCAATCCCGCAAAACTGCTTGATATCGCGATGATATGTCTCGATCGTCCATACTCTGCGAGCAGTTTCCTTTCGCCTATCCATCGTCATGAGCAGGTCGTTGGTCGCCCAGTATTCCGTGTCACCGTCTGGGGTGTCGATCCGGAACACCAGAATGAAGCCGTATCCCTTCAGATGAACCCGCGTGCCGGCGTTGCGAATGTCGCAGTCTTCGAGTGCGCGGTTGCCCTTGCCATCCGGGTTGACGTGCCGGTTGCCCTTCAAGCGTGTCAGCCACAGCCAGTTGAGCGTTCGCAGCAGTTTGAGGTTCTCCAAACTGCTATACCAGCCGTCGAAGCAGACATATTCTGGCGTGAACCCTCGTTGTTTGGCGGTCTTCAGCATGGCACGAAAGTGGGCATTTTTGGTCAGTCCATCGTTGGGCGCGTCGAACAAGCGATAGTCGCATGGGATGGCGTGTGTGTCATCGCTCCATACGAGGCTCACCAGGTTGATGCCCGACACCACGTGCCGATGTTTTCCTGACCAATGCCGATGAACCAGCGTGATCTTGTACGAATACGGCTTATCCAAGGTGCTATCGTCAATCACCAACAACCCGCGCGTGCGGTCGATGAGCGGTTCCGCT
>JAAUSQ010000055.1 GCA_012033195.1 Chloroflexaceae bacterium | reverse complement strand
CAATGTTGAAGATAGGCCACCAGCCGACCTGGATAAAGTCTACTACATAGCCAAGCCGCACCCGGTCGATCACGTTGCCGATTGCGCCACCCAGAATCAAGCCCATACTGATCTGGACACTCACCTGCTGATTAGGCAGGCGGGTCACATAGGCATACACGGCACCAGCACTGATCAGCAGGGCCAGGATCGAAAAGAAACCCGAATTGTTCTGAAAAAGGCCAAACGCTACGCCTGTATTCCGCCAGTACACAATACGCACCAGATCGCCAGCTATCGGTATCGAGCGCATCAGCGGGGTCGGGCCAAGGTTCTCCACCACCCAGAACTTGCTCCACTGGTCGAAGATCAATACAAGGGTGAAGAGGAAGGCCGGTACCCACCAGCGTCGTTGGTTTGCCTGAAACACGATATTCTCCATTGTTCTACAGGTACTCTTATCAGTTATTCCTTAGGATTATAGCGCATCCTGGTTTTTTCGGGTTGACGAAGTATTATGTTCTTGTCTACACTGAATACAAACCCGACGCAGAAACCGCACAATACAAGAAGGGAGATGCACCGATGACGACAGGAAACAGACGCCGCCGCAAGGTTGGCCTGGTAGGGGCGGGCATGGTCGGCTCGTCGTTTGCCTATGCGTTTATGCAGCGCAGCTTGGCCGGAGAGTTGATTATCATCGATAAAGACCGGGATCGCGCCGAGGGCGAGGCGATGGATCTGAGCCATGGTGTGCCATTGTACGTACCATGCGGATTGACGCGGGCGACTACGCCGACCTGCACGATGCTGATGTGGTGGTGATTGCAGCCGGGGCCAACCAGCGCCCTGGTCAGACGCGGCTCGATCTGTTGCAGACCAATGCAAATATTATTCGCGCAATCACCCGCGAGATTATCACCGTCAACCGCGATGCAGTCATTCTGGTTGCCACCAATCCGGTAGACATTCTGACCCACATCGCCGCCGAAGAAGCCGACCTGCGCGCTGGACAGGTGCTCGGCAGTGGCACCACGCTCGACTCGGCCCGCTTTCGGTTTTTGCTTGGCGAGTATTACAAGGTCGATCCGCGCAGTGTGCACGCCTATATCATCGGCGAGCACGGCGACAGTTCGCTGCCGGTGTGGAGCCTTGCCAATATTGCAGGCGTGCGTCTGAAAGACTTTGTGGGACTGAACGGGCAGAGCTACAATGAGGCGGCACTGGAGCAGATTTTTGAGCAGACCCGCAACGCCGCCTATGAGATCATCAAGCGCAAGCACGCCACCTACTACGCGATTGGTTTGGGGCTTGTCTCGCTGGTCGAGGCCATTCTGCGCGACCAGCAAAGCGTGCTGACCGTCTGCTCGCCAATATCGGACATGTATGGGGTGGATGGTATTTCGATCAGCCTGCCGACCATTGTTGGTGTCCACGGTGTCGAACAGGTGCTCTCGCTGCCGCTGACCGATCAGGAGATCGAGAGGTTTCAGTATTCTGCATCGGTGCTGAAGGAGAACCTGGCGAAGCTGAGTTGATGTATGCGCTGCCCCCTTGCTCACCACGGGGCGAGGGGGTATGAAGCGAGACAGAGGTACCATTGCAAGAAGCGTGAACGCTGGTGTACCATAGCTCTGATACATACGTTCAGCGGAGAGGAGCAGCTATGGAACACCTCAACCTCGACAATTTGAAACAGACTTTTATCAAGGGAACCGCAAGCATCCTTCTTACCACTGAGGAGAGCTTTCTAGTGGTTGAAGAAGGTGCAGGCCAGACAACATATAGCATTGACTTTGTTCAGGCTCCCTTCAATCCGCTTCCAGATACTCCGTTTGAGGATATAACCTCTCCCTTTTATCTTCCAGAAAGCATCGGCGCAGAACTGGCGCAAAGCGTAGATATGAAACTGGTCGCGCAGGGCACAACCGAAACGGGTGGTACATGGTACCGCTATGTGTCCACGCGGCACTCCCCCGACGAAGTGCCTGCTTTTATCACCGTGCATTACAATGAAGCTGAACGGACGGCAAAGAGCTATAGCCACCCGCATATCCGGCCATTTACCGAAAGCTGGTTTGCGTGGTTGCGCTCTGAGCGTGCCAGAGGATTTGATTGGCGTACTGATAGCGACTATGATGATGATTTGATGGGGAGCGTCCTGAAGCATCACGAGGATAACGAGGATGTCTGGTATGTGCATTACGAGGGCTATATCTATGAGTTTAAGCAGCGTATCGGCACCAGTGATGAATTGAATTATGATGCAATCGCCAGTGCCGTTTTTGCTGTAATGGAAGAAGGCCGCACAATAGAGGGGCGTGTGAAACGCCATCATTAGCACAGAGCCAGGCCCGCCTACTTCGCCCCGCGTGCCAGTTGCGCCATCACATCGGGCGGCAACGGGTGCGTCAGAATATGCCCGCCAAGGTGCGCGAGTTCCTGCTCCACCAGCGATACATCGCCTTCGCGTACCAGCGTAATCAGTGCAAAGCTGCCTGCATCCAACGCTTCACCAACTGCCGCAAGCGCACCATCGGGGAAGCCCGCATCACCAAGCAAGGTTGAAACAGCGTTCTGCGACTGGTAACGCGCCATCTCTTCGGCAACTGGCCCGAACGCGCCCGCAATCGCATAGATAAACCAGGACACCGCCCCTGCTGCTATGCCAGCAATATCGCTCAGTTCACGGTGAATATCGTTGGTCTCGCGGTAGCGTATGGTGCCATCGCTGTTTTTCTGCACAACTGCCACATTGCCGAGCCGTACTGTGTCGGTATGCCGATCCCACGCTGTCAGCGCCCGCTGCACCTGCTGGGCGCGTTCGTCGCCTTCCGTGGCATCGAATGTACAGATAATCAGACGGTGTTCCTGGTCGCTCATTGTTCCCCTCGCTCTCCATCGTCACTGTTCGGGCAGTCCACGCTCAAGCACGCGCAGCCAGTTGCCCCCCATCATACCATCAACATCGCTCTGGCTATAGCCGTGTGCCAGCAGCGCCTCGGCAATGCGCGGCAGGTCGGCGGCGGTGTCGAGTTCGCGTGGGATGCTCTCGCTGCCGAAGCCGCCATCAAAATCGCTGCCGATACCGATATGCCGCGTACTGCCTGCGATCTGGCAAATATGGTCGATATGGCGCAGCACTGCATCCAGGCCGATGCTGGCTTTTGGTTGCCCCTTCTGGTAGCTATCCACCAGAAACAGATCGTACAGTACCATGCCAATCACCGCATCGCGGGCAATCAGCGCCTTGATCATCTCGTCGCTCAGGTGGCGGTCGGCAATCGCCTCGGACACAAAGCGGCGGCAGTTGCTATGGGAGGCTATCACGGTGCCCCCAAAGAGATCGAGCGCCTGCCAGAAGCTCTCTTCTGCAAAATGGCTGGTATCAAGAATCAGGCCAACCTGTTCCATCGTCTGCAACAGATCGCGCCCCAGCACTGTGAGCGGGCCGGGTTGTCGGGTGCCGCCACAGTAGCGGGTCGCCTGCCACGCGGGGCCAATGATTCGCACGCCCTGCGCCTGCCACCATGCCGCCTCGTTGGGGGTGCGGATTGGTTCGGCATTCTCCATCAAGATCAGCAGGCCAAGCCCTGGTGTATGGGCCGTGGTGCCCGCCTCATATGCCTGCCACGCGGCGTGGTGGGCGGCAAGTTCGGCCCGGCTCGTGATAATCCGCACATCGTCGCGCTCGGCCAGGGTGCGGTAATAGTTGAGTTGCTGCACACCCTGCTGGTGCGCCTCTGCAACAGCGTGATAAACCAGACCCGGCACATCGAGCGTCGTGGCGGCGGGCAGTGTGAAGATTGTTGCAAAGACCAGACCGGTGCCACCTGCCAGCAGATCGGGCAGGCTCATCGTACACAGGCCATAGGGCTGTGCGATGCTCTGCTCGGCGGCGCGTGTTTCGGCGGCAGTGCGGCTAAAGTCGCGCTTGCCCGAAAGGGCATTGTAGGCAATATCTTCGTGTGCATCAATAATCATAGCTAACTCACCGTTGTTCAGATAGAAAGGAACAGGTGCCGGGGGAGTTCCCGCGACACCTGCAACCGTGTATGATGCTGGTTTACGCGCCGGGGCGCTTTGCTTCGAGCAGCCAGCGCCGCCCGGTGAAGCTGTGGCGCAGGTTGTGGAAGAAGGGCAACACGTCCTCCACCGGCGGTACATCGTCCATCTTGAGGAAGACGGCATTCTCATTATCAAAGACAATCGTGGGCACCCCAAAAATGCCCCGTGCGATTGCCTCTTCGTGGTCGCGGCGCAGCGCTTCAAGCAGGCTGCGGTCGTGGAAATCCTGGATAAATCGGTTAATATCCAGGTTGGCAGCCGCCGCGACCTGCTCAAAGAGCTTGCGGTTGCTGTAGTTCATCGGGCGGTTTTCGGTGGGATTGTGCCGCGCATTGTAGAGTGTGGCACGGAAACGGTCAAAACATTCAGGCCCCTGCTTACGGGCAGCTTCGGCGGCCCAGAACGCGAACAACCCGCGCTGGTTGGGGCCGTTGCGCTCCGGGTTGGGGTGCTCATACTCGTCGGCTTGCTCCCATACCTTCCAGTCCGAACCGGCCGGCAAGTTGACCTGCTCCAGCGAAAAATAGCGCCAATTGATCTCGAAGTCGCGGTCAACCATTTTGTCGCGTACTTGGTCAAGCCACATCGCTGTGCGGTACGCATACGGGCACAAAAAATCAAAAAAGACGCTGATCGAAATTGACGGCTGTGTCATACTCCTTCACCTCTGTATTACAACTTATTCCTTATTCCCGGTACGGGAGAGCTGGCTCCCTTCTTCTATGTGCCAGGCTCCCCGGGTATTCATCGTCACATCGCAGTATTCAACCCGTCCGCCGCTATTGTCGTGGACCCAGATACCCACAATGCCATGCTGCTGAATAGTACAGTAGCGAATGTACGGGTTGCTCTCCTGCCGAATATCAATGCCAACTCGTTCGTTGCCAATGATGGTGCAGTGTTCAAGAATCCCCCGGCTTTGTTCGGCTACCAGCACACCGCGCTGACGTTCGTTGTGGATGCGACAACGCCGAATGTACGGGTTGCTGCCCTGCACAATCCCAATGCCCGCTTTGCCACTGTTTGAAATATCACAATCTTCCAGCACACCTTCGCTGCGTTCGCTGATATACACCCCGTACCCCTGGGCATGATCGCGAATGACACAGCGCCGAATAAGGGGCTTGCTATTGTGTTTGATTTCAATGCCAGCTCGTGCATTATCAAATATATCACATTCTTCAATAATGCCGTTACTCTGCTCACCGATATAGACACCGTCGCGGGTGCCTGCATAAATGCGACAGCGCCGCACCGTCGGGTTGCCATGACTGCGCACGCCGATGCCTGCATGGATGTTACCATAAATATCGCATTCTTCAATAATGCAGCGGCCCTGTTCGGCCACCAGCACCCCCGCCCAGCGTGCATCGTGGATCTGGCAACGCCAGATGATCGGGTTCGTCATCACCCCCGGATCAGCACCCCCACCCGCGCACTGGTTGCAATATCGCAGCGTTCGAGGATCAGGCGGCCTTGCGGAATATCTACCGCTGCCTGGTCTTCATCATCGAGCGATGATACCATACTGCGCAGCGTTAGCCCGCGCACCACGCCATAATCGGCCCGCATAATCAGACAGCTTGCGTCGGTACATTCTACGACAATATCGGCAGTCCGACCATCACCAACAATTTCAACGGCGCGATCAATGATGACGGTTTCACGGTAGATACCAGGCCGCACTACAATGCGCGAACCGGGTTGGGCATTGGCGATGGCGGCCCCGATGCTATGGTACAGGCTCTGCTCGTCCTGTCCCACAATCAGCACAGGTGCCACCGGAACCTGCGTAATCGCTGCCTGGGTATGGCGCACATCTGGCTCTGGCTCGGTGGTGGTCACGGCGGGTTCAATCGCAATAGTTGGCGATGCAACGACAGGCTGCGGGATGAGTACTTCTGGTGTGTTGACAATCGTTGCCATGCCGCTGCTATTGAGCGGTATGGCAACGGCAGCAGGTATCACCATGTTGGCATCCGTCTGCACGGCAGTGCGCGAAGAACGCAGCGCCGCCCGCATTGCGGCTGCCGATGTAAAGCGCTTCCCGATACCATTGGCCATTGCCTCGTGCAGTACCACCGCTACCGTTGGCGGCACACGCGGGTTAACTAGGTGGGCCGGTTCGAGCGGGTCGGGCTTGCCACCAAGCACCGCCACGGCTCGCGTTAGCGAACTAGCGGGTGTTCTCCCCGTCAGCAGGTGGTAGAGCGTAGCCGCCAGCGAATAAATATCGCTGCGGGCATCGGTGCCGGTGCCCTGGATCTGTTCAAATGGGGCGTAGTCGGTGGTGTAGGCCCGCACACTCTGCCCACTGGTCGAACTGGCATCGGCCACAACATTTTTGGCAAGCCCGAAATCGAGCAGCACAATTTCGCCACGTGGTGTCAGTTTCAGATTTTGTGGCTTGATATCACGATGAATGATCGGCGGTTCGCGGGTATGCAAATAATCCAGCGCATCCAGCAACTGGTCGGCCCATTGCAGCACGGTTGCAACGCTGTCACGGGGCGTGAAGGCATCCGGTTGACGGTCGAGTACAGTGCCAAGATCATCCCCGGCGATGTACTGCATCACCAGGAAGCGCCCGGCCTCGTCCGAAAAATAATCGCTCACTACTGGGAGAGCCGGATGGCGCAACCCTGCCAGGAGCCGAGCTTCCCGTTCAAACGCTTTGTGCAGGCGTGGATGGTCAATGATAATCTGCTTGAGCGCAACCACGCTTCCCAATCGCATGTCGGTGGCCTGATACACAGCCCCCATCCCGCCTCGTGCAATCAGGTGTTCGATCCGATAGCGACTTTGCAGAACTGTCCCAGAAGGTAACACACGCTGATTCATAACTTGTTGTGCTATGCTTGTTCCCTTTGCGGATCGGGATGTAAAGGCGTACCATGTCACAATAGTGCATCTGTTTGTGGGGGGGAATAAGGGCGCATACAGATACCCGCGCTACAGATGCAGTACTCACTGGCTGTGTAGAGTAACACCTGCGGCGCACTCCGTCAAGCCGAGTTTGCAGGGGGATACTACGATACATGGTCGTAGTTGGTCTTATTGGAGCAGAACAGGCTGCATCGCCTGCTCGTGCTCCAGCACCTGGTACGCGTTTAAATCCTGACAATCTTCAAGAAGTTGGTCGGGCCACGCTTGGCAATGGGGTGCCCGCCAGTCATTACGGCGAGATCGCCCTCTTGCGCGAAGCCGCGTTCAAGCAGGATCCGTTGCACATCCTGCTCAAACTGCTCAACGGTATCGGCAAACTTTACATGAATAGGGACGATGCCCCACAGCAGGGCCAGTTGACGATACACCGCAGGCGTTTCGGTAAAGGCAAAAATCGGCACACCGGGGCGCTGCTGTGATACAAGCTTGGCGGTAGTGCCCGATGTGGTGAAGACCACAATCGCCTTGATTGGCATCGTCTTGACAATAGCGGCAGCGGCGGCGGCAATCGCAACTGGTGTGGTGGGGTCGCGCAGCGCCGCCAATCCATGCGTAACATCTTCCGACAGGACGCGCCCGCTTGCTTCAGTGGTCTCGGCTATCAGGGCCATTGTCTGGACTGCTTCAATCGGGTACTTGCCTTTGGCTGTTTCGCCGCTCAACATTACCGCATCGGTACCATCGATGATGGCGTTTGCTACGTCGGTCGCTTCGGCACGGGTGGGGCGCGGGTTCTGGATCATCGATTCAAGCATCTGAGTAGCGGTAATGACCGGCAACCCCTGCCGATTGGCCTGCTCAATAATTTGCTTCTGGATGATAGGCACCTGTGCGGCAGGCATCTCAACACCCAAGTCACCACGGGCTACCATCACGCCGTCCGTCACGGCGAGAATATCGGGCAGCACTTCAACCGCCTCAGGACGCTCAATCTTGGCAATCACGGGCGTATGTTTGCCAGCCTGCTTGATCAAGTCTTTCACGCGCTGTACATCGGTGGGGGTACGAACAAACGAAATGGCAATATAGTCTACATCCATTTCGAGGCCAAAGAGCAGGTCTTCAACATCCTTCTTGGTGACTGCCGGGGCGCTGACCCACACACCGGGCAGGTTGATGCCCTGATGTTCGCGTAGTTCGCCACCGTGTACAACTTCGGTGATGACATCGGTGCTGGTGGTTCGCATCACCCGCAACTCAATCAAGCCATCCGAAAGCAGCACGCTGTTATCGGTACGTACATCGATAGGGAGCATATCGTAGGTGGTGCTCACAAGCTCTTTGGTGCCCGTTACCGGACGGGTAGTAATCGTAAATTCCTGCCCGGCCTCCAGTAACACGGGTTCGCCCCGTTCCAGTGATCCGGTGCGGATTTTGGGGCCTTGCAAGTCGAGCAAAATAGCGACTGCTTTATCGAGACGCTGGGCTACTTCGCGTACCGTCCGCAGGCGCTGTGCGTGTTCTTCGTGGCTACCGTGCGAAAAATTCAGCCGGGCCACATTCATTCCGGCGCTGATCAATTCTTCGATGCGCTCCGGCGTCGTCGTCGCAGGGCCAAGTGTGGCGACAATTTTTGTAAACCGCATTGGTGTTTCTCCTTCCAGGTATCCATAGTTATCAGTGTCCGTCGGTCATCCTGTTCACCCTCTGTACTCATTAGTAGGAAGAACGGCGTAGCGATTGGCATACCTCGGCAAACCACCCGGAGCAGAGCTTATTCATGGATCTGCACATGTGTACGCAGGTTCTCCAGCGTCGTGTTCCCTATGCCACGGATTTCAAGGAGTTCTTCAAGTGTGCGAAAGCCCCCTTTCTGTTCACGATACGCTATAATTCTTTGTGCCAGTTCTGGGCCAATGCCAGGAATCGTCTGGAGTTCGTTTATACCAGCAGTATTCAGGTTGATCAGTGTAACTTGTTCCGGCGCTCCGGTTGGTAGCATTTCCGGCATATTCGTGGCCGGTACTGCCGATCCCGAAGTGCCACGACGCGGAATGTACACTCTGGCCTCATCTGCGATGTAGAGCGCCAGATTGACTGCCACTGATTCAGTATCTGCATCGGGAGCTAAGCCACCCGCGACCTGCACTGCATCGGCGACCCGCGCTCCGGCAGGCAGTTCGTACACGCCAGGGCGTTGGACAGCGCCAACAACATACACAACGATACTATCTGGTGTATCTGTAAGAACTAACGGTGGTTCTGTTGATGTTGACGTAGCCCGAAGAAGCACACTCGTAACCGGCGTTGCTGTGGTTGCAACCAGCGTGCCCGGTGTAGTGCCAGAAGGAACATGCATACCGATGAGAATGCTACCACCCCCAAGTGCCAACAACGCGACTAACAGCCAGATGATACGACCTGAACGTTGTGGCATCGCGTGCTCCCATGTTCCGGTAGAGTGCTCAAGACGTCAGGATAGCGTACGTTCAGGGTATTGTTGGGAACCACTGTACCAATACTTACAGAGATGTTCAAGAATACCCATGCACATTGCTTGCAGGACAGTGTACAATACTAACACGTTGCTACTAACGATACTCGACACCAGCAGCGCACTGTGATGCCCATTGTTCTGATTATAGCACGAAGATCAGAATGGTTTGTATAGAGAGATGATATAATGTAAAGCGCAGCCTGTGGATACTATCGAAAGCAACAATCGAAGCATCCGCTCTGATACGAGGTAGCAGGTGGCAATCGAACACGTTACAACACTGGCAGCTTTTGCACCCACCCCGATTGCCCGGGCTATTTATGAGAGCCAATTGCAGGAACCATACCCGCACGCTAGCAGCGCGTGGGGGAGCGTACTGTTTGCGGATATCAGTGGCTTTACGGCCATTAGCGAAGCACTGGCACTCCAGAATGTGAATGGGGCGGTTGATGGCAGCGAAGAACTGACGGCGCTGCTCAACCGCTATTTTACCCGCATGATTGACCTGATCGAGGGCTATCGTGGACAGGTCGTCAAGCTCAGTGGCGATGCAATCACAGTGTTTTTTGAAGCCAGTGCTGTCCACGATGGCACTTCACTAACCGATCAGGAACAGCTCCGTACCGCAACATCCTACGCAACGACAGCAGCCATTGCAATGCAACGCGCAATGGTGGAGTTTCGCCGCCAGAAAACGAGTCGCGGTGAAGCGCGGCTCGATCTAAAAATAGGGATCGGCGCTGGTCAGGCGCTGGCGCTGCATGTCGGTGGCGTGCTGGGACGCTGGGAGTATGTGCTGGCAGGCGATGTGGTGCAGCAGGCGGTAGAGGCGCAGAACTACGCCGAACCGGGCATGGTGGTGCTTTCGCCAGAGGTTGCCGAACTGATCGACCCCTCAACGATTCCGGGCCGCCCTTCGGTGGTCTGGAGCCACAATCAAACCAGCGATAGTCTCGCCATTGATTTGATGCCCGTGGAACCAGTCAGCCAGGAAGACCCCGCATTTCCGTCATCGTTTGACTGGACGATCTTCTCGCTGAGCGAACTGGAGCAAGCTACTCGCATCTTCAAGGCCTATGTGCCCGCTGCAATCACCGTGCGGCTTGGTGCTGGTCCTTCGGCGTGGCTGGCAGAACTGCGCCGCATGACCATCATGTTTATTCGTATTGAAGCCATCAACTACACTCGCGATCACCACGCTGCGTCCAACGTGTTGCAGCATGTGGTCAAGCTGGTGCAGAATGCAACCTACCGCTACGAAGGCAGCCTCAATAAAGTGCTAGTCGATGATAAAGGCACTGTGCTGCTGGTACTGTTTGGTGCACCGCCGCTCGCCCACGAAGATGACCCGCTGCGGGCGCTGGCATGTGCACGCGAGATCCAGGAAACGATTGCCAAAGAGCAGGGCCAATCGGTGGCGATTGGTATCGCCACCGATAATGTCTTTGCAGGGCCAGTCGGTGGTACCACCCGCCGCGAGTATACCGTGCTTGGGGATGGGGTGAACCTAGCGGCCCGCCTGATGCAGACGGCCATACCGGGCGAAACGCTGTGCAGCCACCGCACCTATGTTGAGGCCCGCCGACACTGGAACCTGGAGCCACTGCCACCACTCAAGGTCAAGGGCAAAACACAGGTTGTGCGCCCGTATCGCTTCAATGGGCAGCGGGTGCGCGAAGAACTGGAAAGCCAGATGCCGCTGTTCGGGCGCGATGACGAGATTAACTGTTTGCTCAGTTATCTGCAATCGGCGGAACAGGGCCGGGGCGGTGTTGTCTCCATCATTGGCGAGGGTGGCCTTGGCAAGACCCGCCTGATGAGCGAGTTAAATTCGCTCTCACGCGAGCGGGGCAGCCACGCCGCAACCCTGCACGGCAGCGCCGAAAGCATCGGGCAGCAGACCCCCTATCTGGTCTGGCGTGATGTGCTCACCGAGTATTTTGGTATCGATCATCTGCGGGCACAAGATCAACGGGCCGAAAAGGTGCGCGAACGTGTGCTTGCAATCGACCCCGACCTTGAGCCGCGCTTGTCGTTGCTCAACGACGTGCTCGACCTGGAACTGCCCGAAACCCCCACCACCCGCGCCATGGAGTCGCGGCAACGCTCGGATAGTCTGGCTTTTTTTGTGGTGCAGTTGTTGCTGGCCTATACCCAGGGCAACACGCTGATCCTGACGCTGGACGATATGCAGTGGGCCGACTCGCGCTCGTGGGATCTTGTGCTGGATGTGGCGCGGATTGTGGCGCTCCGGCCTGTGATGATGATGCTGGCCTATCGTCCGCCGGAAGCAACCCCCGAACAGCACCTGTCCGGTATCGACCGGAGCCGGATTGCGGCCCTCAACGAATTGAATGCGCTGGATACACACCATAGCATCAACCTGGAACCGCTCTCCAATATCGCAGTGATGGAGCTTGTCTCGGCAGAACTCGACAGTCAACCCGTCGAGTCGGAACTGCTGGCGTGGCTGATCGAGCGCGGGCACGGCAACCCGCTCTTTATCGAAGAAACCATCAAGATGCTCCGTGAGCAGAAGACGGTTGCTTTTATTGCAGAGCGGCAGCAGTGGGAGTTCGCCGCCGATCAGGTGCTGCACGCCATCCCGCCCACCCTCAAGGGCGTTATCCAGACGCGCCTTGACCGGCTCGAACCGGGCACCCAGCTTACCTGCAAGGTGGCCTCGGTGGTGGGGCGCGTGTTTGCAGCGCGGGTGGTAGCGGGGATCTACCCCTTTCCCAATGAAGTGAAGAGCCTCAACAATTGGCTGGAAACGCTGGCGCAGCTTGATATTACCCCGCTTGAGTCGCAGACACCCGAACTGCGCTACCAGTTCAAGAGTGCGCTGATGCAAGAGGTTGCATATACCAGCCTGCTGATGACGCAGCGGCAGGCGCTGCATCAGGCGGTTGCCGAGTGGTACGAGCGTGAGTATGGCGACGACCTGGATACCTTCGTGCCGCTGCTGGCCGATCACTACAGCCACACCGAGCAGTGGGGGCGCTTCCTCGACTTTGCCGAACGCGCAGGGCAGGCCGCCGCCCGCCGCTATGCCAACGACGAAGCCTTGAACTATCTAACGCAGGCCATCAATGTGCTGCGCGACAAGGTGACATCGCTTTCGGAGCAGGGCTATCAGCAACGGCTCTTTCAGTTGCTGCTAAAACGGGCCGAAGTCTATGCCCACACCAACAACTACGCCCTGCAAGAGCTTGACCTGAAAGCGGTGAGCGGCATTGCTAAAGAGACACGCGACCTGCACGGGCAGGCGCTCGTCTATATAAGTTGGGCGCGGTACCATCAGGCCTGCAACGATTACGATGCTTCTAAAAAGGCGGCGCTCGACGCGCTGATGATCGCGCAGCAACTCAGCGATTGGCAACTTTCGGGCGAGAGTATGAACCTGCTGGCCAAGATTGCCGACCTGCGCGCCGACTATCGGCAGGCGCTCTCGTGGGCGCTGCAAGCCTATATGGATTGCCGCCTTGCCGAAAACCATCGCGGCGAGGCCAGTGCGCTCGATTTCCTGGGCATTGCCCATACCCAACTGGGTGAGTATAGCCGTGCCAATAAATATTATCAGCAGGCGCTCTATCTGCGGCGGGCCATTGGTGACCGCTGGGGCGAGGCCGATAGCCTGGGCTTGCTGGGTGACCTGGCCGAAAAGCTGGGTCGTCCGCGTGATGCGCTGCGGTCGCACGAAGAAGCGCTCTCGATTCGCCGTATGGTGGGCGACCGGATTGGCGAGGCCAATAGCCTCAATAGTATTGGCAATGCGTATCAGGCGCTGGGCGACCTTGGTCTGGCGCAGCGCTACCTGCACGAAGCGCTCACGATCTGGCAGATGGTGGGCGACCGCTACGGCGAGGCAGTGGTGTTAACCAGCCTGAGTGGAATTGCTTCGGCACTCAGCGACTTTGAGGCCGCCGCCAACTATGCCGAGCGCAGCCTCTCGCTGGCACGCAAGCTTGGCAACCGCCACGTCGAGGCCGATGCGCTCGACCTGCTTGGCAACGCGAGCCGGGGCCTGAACAACTACGATGCAGCCTACGAACATCATCAGGGGGCCTATAGTCTGGCGCACGATCTGGAACTGCGCCGCCGCGAAGCCTACACGCTGCACCATCTGGGCGAGTGGGAATGGCATATGGGCAACTATGCCGCCGCCGCCCAGTACTGGAATGATGCCGCCGACCTGCGGGCGACGATGGGTGAACTGGTGTTTGCCAATGCCAGCCGCACCCGCCAGGCGCATGCACTGGCTGTGCTTGGTAATCTCGCGGAGGCCCGCACAACTGCCGAGCAGGTCTGGGCCGAATGGGGCATCAACCGCCGCCGGGTGAAGATGAAGAGGAACTGCGCGAGGGGTACTTCTCGCTGCACGAAACATGGCGCATTCTGGGCGATAACCAACGCGCAACCGCAGCACTGGCCTGGGGCTATCAGGCGGTGCAAGACCGGGCCGTGCGTATCAGTGATACTGGCTTGCGGCAATCCTTCCTGAACCGGGTTATCATTAACTACACGATTATCGAGGCATGGCGGGTCGCCTTTGGTGAAACGTTTGACCGGGCAGGATAATCGAACCTCTTTCTGGGTACTCAAACCTTTCCTGTTCCTGCATTACTCCTCGGTTGACTGTTTCAAGTGCTGTTTTTATTCTATGGTATGATAGTAAAGCATATACATACATACGAGCGTCTTGGTGCTCCGAGTTCGAGACAGAACGTGAGGAATACACCCCATGGCTGCCACCCGCATTCTCATTGCCGAGGATAATGATCTGGTATCATTGACCCTCGAAGAACAGTTGAAAGACCTGGGCTACGATGTGGTTGGCATCGCACGCACAGGTACCGAAGCGGTTGCCCTCGCGCAACGCCTCAGCCCCGATCTGGTTATTATGGATATTCGGATGCCCGAAATGGATGGCACCGAAGCCGCCAGCAAAATCCGTGCGGCGCGTCCAGTCCCGATTATTATGCTGACAGCCTACGCCGACAAAGATACTATTCGGCGTGCTGAGCAAGCCGGGGCACTGGGCTACCTTGTGAAGCCAATCAACGAGAACGAACTCCCCCCCGCGATCAATATCGCACTGGCCCGCTTCAAAGAAATGCAGGCACTGCAATCGCAGGTTGATGAGCTACAAGAATCGCTGGAGGCGCGTAAGTTGATCGAGCGGGCAAAAGGCATTCTGATGCAACGGCTCGGCCTGACCGAACGCGATGCCTACGAACGGCTCCGGCAGCGGGCGCGTGACAAACGCATCAAGATGAAAGAAATCGCGCAGGCCATCATCGAGGCCGAAGAACTGCTTGGCTCATCGTAGAGGGGAGAGGAAAGCCTGCCTGCGCGGGCGTTGTAGAGCGCAGCCGGGGAACGGAAGCCCCCCGACTGCCGCTTCACTCTCACGCTGTCCGTAGCGTGGGGGTCGCAGTGCCGCTGACCATCTGGAGTAGACGGTGCGGCATCTCAAACATCAGCGCATCCTCAACCAGAATACGGGCAATATTCTGTGCATTCATAAACTCATTCACACGGGTTGCCCCATTGGAAATACCAATGTAGCGCGTTGCAAGGTCGGCACGGCGGCTGATAGCGCGGAAGAGTGGCCTGCCGATATCAATGCCCAGTTTGTTGATCAACTGCATCTGTTCGCCGACATAATACATATCAAAGATCGGGCGCGTCTCTGCATCGCGGTGCGCCTGATACTCGCTCATCGCCTTCAGCCACGACACCCGCGCCCCTGGCTGATTGAAGCGTGCCCAAGCCTCGGCCAACAATTCGGCCCCGCGCAGGGCATAGTTGATACCCTGTCCCGTGATTGGGTCGATATAATGCCCTGCATCACCGACTAGCACCCACCCCGGCCCATACGATTGGCGGTAATAACTATCCATTGGCCCCTGCCCCATAATCGACGTAACACGCTCGGCGTTGCGTCCACGTTCTGCCACTTCGGGGAACGAGCGCCAGGTTGTTTCGAGCGTGGCTTCCGGGTCTTTGCGGTACTCATCAAATCGCGCCGCAGGTACACCCACCGATACAACTGTCAGTCCATTGTCGGCATCAAAAACCAGCACCGCCTTTTCACGGTCTTCCACCGAAGCATACACCACTGCACTCGGCTCGCCAATCGATTCAAAATTGCGGTAGTAGGCATAGTAGATGCACGAGGGGTTGGGGTGCGCGGCATACTTTTCGGCCTCCACCTCACGCGCCACAATCGAACGTTTGCCATCGGCCCCCACCACCGCACGGGCATAAAAGGTCTGTTCCGCCTTCCCGTTCTGGCGACCCCGTACACCAACGACGCGCCCATTGGCCCATACCAATCCGGTCACACTGAAGCCTTCGCGCACGGTGATACCGGGATAGGTGCGGATACGTTGCATAATAGCGTTGTCCATCACATCGCGGCGGATCGAATAGGCATAGTCGCGCCCATTCGAGCGGGGCAGCCGCGCCACCAGATCAAACTCTTCGGTACGGATACCATAGCGGCGGATGCGTGGCACATCCAACGCTTCAATATCAGCCAGCACGCCCATCTTTTCGAGAATACGCATACTGTTGCCGTGGAAAATCGGGCACGAAACAGTTGGCGCGGGAAATGTGGCCCGGTCGAGCAGCAACACCTCGGCCCCCTGTTGCGCCAGCAGCGTTGCAGTTGCGCTGCCAGCAATACGGGCACCCACAACAATCACATCAAACGTATCTCGCTCGGTGGATGGATTGGCGGTTCGGGAAGGATGTTGCAAGTTATTTTCGAACACACCAGACATGGCTTGGGATTCCTTTACTAGGGCTTATTAAAATACCGTATACTTACATTGTACTGTACTGATGTATGGCGTTGCTGTCAAATTGGCGCACACCTTTTGTCCAGGTTTCTATACGGATATGTCCAGGAAATCGAAGCCGCCGACAACGATATTGGCTCCTGATCCACTCCAGACGCATCGCTTACCCACCGTGCCCGCCGCACCGTCCTGTGGCGTGCAGGTGGGCGATGTGCTGGAGCAGCGCTACCAGATTGATACCCTGATCGGCTGGGGGGGGCATGCTGTGGTGTTTGCAGCGACTGACCTGCAACGCAAACGACAGCTTGCTATCAAGGTGCTGCGCTGCGACCTTGCCGAACCCGCCTATCGCGATGCTGTTGAAGTGCTGCGCCACGAGTCGCGGCTGTTGCGCCGCTTGCGCCACCCGGCCCTGCCACGGCTAGCCTGTTTTGCCAGCACCAGCACCAGCACCTGGATGGCTCGCGATATGATTGCAGGCACCCCGCTTTCGCACTGGACAACCTACAGCCCACGCGGAGCCGCGAGCCTGTGCGACCCGGAGGTGGTGCATGGCTGGGCGCTGCAACTCTGCGACCTGCTGCGCTACCTGCACACCCAGTCGCCGCCCGTGTTGTGCAACGACCTGAAACCCGCCAACCTGATTCTCCGCAGCGACGGCACCCTGGCCTTGATTGATCTGGGTGCAGCGCTGACCTACACCCGCACCCCGCCGCGCAAGCGTCGCCCGCGCTTTGGTACGCCCGGCTATGCCTCGCCCGAACAGCTTCGGCGTGACGACCTCGACGAGCGCAGCGACCTGTTCAGCCTGGGCGTGGTCTGCTACGAACTGCTGACCGGCATCGACCCGACTGCTGAGCCGCTCCAATTCAACTGGCACGAACTGCACCGCCGTGCGCCACGCTTCGCTAATACGCTGCGCTGGGCGCTCACGCTGGAGCCACAGCAGCGTGCCCCCACTGCCGCCGCGCTCTATGCGGCGCTCTCCGGGCAGCACACCCCGACACCGCTGGTGCTGGGCTATGGGGTCCAGATTAGCACACGGGCCGAGTTGCTGACAACGGCCATGCGCCACCCGCGCCTGATCGAAGACACCATCGCCAGCCGTGCCCTCGATACCTGGCTTGCCACGCACCCCGATGCCGAACTGGGCCACCTGCTCCACCACCTGCGTGCCGCCCGCCGTACGGCTACCGCCCGTCAGCGCCAGATTGATATCTTTTTCCACGCACTGGCCCCCGCCGAAGGGAGCGCCCAGTTGCGCCCGCTGCCCGACCGGTTGCAATTTGGTGCAGTGCCGCTGAAGCACTGGCGGCTGTGGAGCCACCCGCAGACCCTGACGTTACAGAATACCACCCGCCAGCCGCTACGCTGGCAACTGGAATGCCCCACACAACGCGGCGCAGAAGTTCGTGTCTGGCAGGATGGCAAGGCGCGTCGCCAGACCGAAGGCGTGTTGCCGCCAGGCACTAGCACCGAACTCCTCCTTGTAGCGGCAGGCAAGCAGGGCAAGCAGCAGGGTACTCTTACACTGCGCTGTGGCGACTACGAAACGTATATTCCCTGGGAGGCGAATGCTCTGGCAGGCATTCCCTTCGGGCCGCAGCAGTTGGTCGCCACGCTTGCCGACCTCGACCTGACCGCGCCAAACATTATCCCCCGCTTTGAACTGCTGCTCGAACGCGATATTCTGGGGCGCTGGCTGCGGGCACAGGGCGAGCGTGAGCTTGCCGCCAGTATCGAGCGGGCCTACAAGCAGGCGGCGCGTTCGCCCTTCACCCAGCGTCAGGCGGTGGTGCAGTTGTTTCACCACCTCGACCCGCACCACTTCCCGCTGCTCGATATCCAGCAGACCCACGCTACTGGCCTGGACGTGATGGCAGGCGACAGCGTTACCACCTCCTTTGAGATTACCAATCGCGGCGACTATCCCTGCTCGGTGTCGCTGATTAGTCCGATTGTGAACTGGGTGACGATGCCCGAAGTCGGAATGCTGATACCAGCGGGCGAAACGGTGTCCTGCAGTCTGAATGTTGCGCCGCCCGCCAGCTACAGCGATTATCTGCATCAGGTCGAGCTTGAGCTATGGTCGGGCCGCCTGATGTTGCCGCTCAGCCTCTCGGTGCAAGTGCTGGCGCGGCACTGGTGGCGGCGGGCGCTGCGCTGGCTGATGGGGTAAAGAGAAACACCCCAACCCTGTGCCCCGCGCCTAGCTCGCATAATTGTATCAGGTAGCGGTGAGCAGCGGCATACAATACAAAACACCGCAACATCGTTGCTGCGGTGTAGGTCAAGATAATAACGCGCTCAATTATCCTCGGCCTCGTGGCGCTGGCGGGACGGGAATATCGCGCTGCCAGTCGTGTTTGTCTCCGGCGGTTACCCACGCACCGTGTCGTCCGTTGATTGGGTAATCGGCATAGGCAACGGGCACTGTATCAGGGGCGGTGAGGCGCAGCATCTCGCGATACCATTCCACATAAGCCGGGTCGCTGCCATAGCCACGGGCGCAGACTTCGGGGAAAGCCTGCACCAGGCGTGCGGCCAGCGCCGAGCAGGGCAGGTTTGCGCTGTTGGGGAGCGAAAAGTAGCTCTCCTGTTCACTCGTTGACCAATGGACGGCGGCTTCAAAGTTGTGCAACGTGGCCTGCCGTGCATCGGCTTCACTGTTGATATTGTCGGCAAAGGTCAGGTTGCAGCGCCAGTGCATGCCCGATGGGGACATACCAGGGTGAATACGGATGCGCTCGTAGCCGTTAGTATGCAGGTAGACGGGCAGCGTGAGCACGGTGCGTGCCCGTGCCCAGAAGGGGTCGGCGAGCAGGTCGGGGGCCAGGACGATTGGCGGGGGAGGCGCTGGGCATAACGGTCGTGCTCGTGCCAGGTGCGGATGAACTCACGCTGCATATGGTTTTCGGGCGCGGGGCGCTGGTGCTTGGGGGTCTGTCCAAAGCGCCACGCGATGTCGCCGAGGGCGGCCTGCCACGACCAGCCATTGCGGACGCGGTAACACCCGATGACGGTGCCGGTACGCCCCACGCCGCCCCAGCAGTGCACACACACTTTATGGCCCATTGCAAGCGCCTGGTCGATGGCATCAAGGATTTCTTGCATACGGTCCGGGCGAGGGACGGATTGGTCAACGATGGGCAAGCGCTGGTACTGTACCTGGGTGCGGTAGTTGATGGCTTCTTTCTCAAGCAGGCTCGTGTAGGGAATCAGTTCATTCGGCTCGGTCAGGTCGATAAAGCTGGTGAAGCCGGCTTCGAGGAACTGGTGTACTTTGGTACGGGCATCGTGGATATGCTGGGAACCAGGGTACTCGCTGGCGAGTAGCTGACCGGGTAGGACCCAGTACGATTTGGCAATGGGCTGTACGTGGTGCATTGATGGTCTCTTTCTTTAGTGGCCATCGGGTTCCTTGTGCTGGTGACAGGCATCGTAGGGGTATTGTACCATACCAAACCAGCCTTTCGCCGAAACGGTCTAGCCGAACAACTCGGCGAGGGGGTAGGCGAAACCGGCCAGCACATCGCGCCCATCGAGGGTGTCGGCGGGGCGGTAGATGTGGAACGTGCCGCGCTGCTGGTACTCCTGGACGGTGCGCTGGTCGGGGTAGACCAGCCAGAGCAGGGTGGTGCCCGCCTGGAGATAATCGCTGACCTTCTCAGCAATCGAGCGGGCAGTCTCAGACCGCGAGATGAATTTCGAT
>JAAUSQ010000425.1 GCA_012033195.1 Chloroflexaceae bacterium | reverse complement strand
ATTAGAAAGGCAGAAGTACGGTCATGACCACGACCAAATCAAGCTAAGTTCATGCTACTGGTTTCGCTGTGTCGTGTCAAGATGGGGCACCGTAATTTCGGCTCGCCGAGTTGATCTGATCTTTACCTGGCTTCCCTATAGCCGAGCGACACCGCGTTACAAACAGACGCCGTTGTGATCCCAAACGAAGGCACCATATGCTGTGTGTGTGAATACAGTTTCACCTGGGAGAGTGCTCATTCCATGAAGTACAGTGCATGATGCCGCCGAACAAAAACCGGCATTGGGTTCAATGTTATTACCCAAACTTGTCTGAAAAGATGAGCTTGTTGGCCCAAATGTCACCTTAAAGGCTGTCGATGCCCCTTGATTAGCTGCACAGAAAAGGTTAATGCGTGAGAACACCAAACCTTGCGGCTGAACCGACGGCTCATCAGGATCCTCAATAGGTGGCCCATCAGGTATAATCACAAAATAGTCGCCGTCTTGCTCCATCGACTTTATATGTTGCTGGATTTCAGGCGAAATATGTAGTTGATCACAAGACTGCAGGTGTGTGATTATAGACGCCTCCTTTGCCATAATTGGTATTGGATTACTGAGTATCCCGACTAAACCGAAAATAAGAGCACACAGCCCTGCACAAAGTCGAACCCCCATTCCCCTATTCCTTTCTCCTAACCTCGCTGTTAGCATAATTGATGGCGGCGTCATAAGTACTACTAGAATGTATAACTTATCGTTCGCTTATTTTTTGGGCGCTAAATGAAATTCACGCCCCACTTACTGCCGAATAATGGCCAAAGTTTGCGCCTTACCCCCCACTTTCCCCTACACGATTTCGGGATGTGTAAAGTGTTTCGGCGAGATCAGGTGTCGAGTGGGGCGAAAAACTTGCCAATGGGCCAATTTTCGGTCGCTGGTGGGGCCAATTTCACGAACCGCTCATAAGAATCAGCGAACAGTAAGTATAAGGTAAAGATGCTGTTAATACACCATAAATAGGCGTATGCCGTCAATGGGTAATTCCCTACCATACAAGTAGGGAATTACCTACCGCGTTGCTTTATACAAAGAGCCGCCACAAGGGAATAGTTCAGTCACTACTTTCACCAATCCCTGGTTAAACTCGGCCCAGAAGGTTGTTTCCAGTACGAGTTGACAGCGGCGGGCCTGGCGCGGACGCCAGAGCCTGTTCCAGCTTGGCCGCGAGGCCTTTTGGCAACGCATGTGGCGCAACGACCGCCGCGCGATCCACTGGGAACTGGCCGACCTCGACAGCCCGAACTGGTCGGCGGAGCAACGCCGCCAGCACGCCCCGGCCGGAACCACGATTGGCCGCCGGGCTGCATAGAACCTGGGGCAACACAATGTAGGAAATTAACATACAAGACATCTGTTCTGTCCGCCCTTAAACCCGCTTGAGGCGGGGGTGAAAGCCGTCAGTGGCATACCAGCGCAACCAACAGCGAACAGTCTCCTTGGCGCAGCATCTGTGGAACGCGGGTCAACCGCCTCAACGTCGGCTCAGGATGCTCTATGCGGCCCGCCTGCGGAGGCGATGTAAAAGCCCCACCTGTTTGCGGTGGGGTCCTTTACACGCTTATACGCGAACAGCACTTCAAATAGGCTACGGTGTTGCAGGGTGAAGGGATTCCCCTATTGCAATCAATTCCTCTTGGCTCAACTCAGAACTGCTTGCTCCAAAGATCACAAGGGCCGTCCCATTCAGAATGACGTAGAGCTTCCTGCTCCATCCAAGCACGGTGCCTTTTTCATCAATCACAGGCGTTTCATAAATCACCGCTGGCTGCCCTTGAATTATGATATTGTCATCCAAGATACGAGCCCCTTCCCAAAAGGCTATATGTGTGGTGGGAGGTATGTTTGTGCCAGCATCCTGCATTACCACCACCTCTCTTGTATCCTTCCAGATATACTTAGATAGCACAGAATAAGTTGCGTCTGCTCCAAGATCTTGTAACTCAATGAGTTCACCTTGAGGAGCCCAAACCTGAAAAGGTGCTCGTTGCAGCACGTGATCCATACCAGCGACATGCTGTGAGCGTTCATTGACAAAGACCTGTTGATAGAAGGCCCAGACATCGTCGACCGAAATGAAGGCAGCTGCAATGACTACTACAATTGCGAGAACTGCCCATGAGGTGGCGTGTTTGAAGCCCCGCCACTGGGTTGGCTGAGGGCGGAGATTAAGTTCAGGAACTCGAATGTTTTGGACATAGCTCGTAATAGTCTCTTTGATCTCCTGCTCGTGCTGACTATAACGCATCATCTGCCTCCTTGTTACTATTATAGTGGTATTCACAGAGCGCACGAAAGCGTTCGCGAGCGCGTTCAAGCAGTTTGCGCACAGCAGACTCACTCTTCCCTATGACCATACTTATCTCGCGACAAGAAAACCCACGCCAGTAATGCAAGACCAAACATACTCGACTATCGAGTGGTAATTGTGCGAGAATTTGCCCCACAAATTCCTGTTGTAGCACCGCCTGCTCATGTGATTGTCGATAAATCGGAAGCCAGTCGAGTCGCACCCACCGAATAATACGCTGGCGTCGAAGATAGTTCTTAGCAACATTGGTAGCGATCGTAAAGAGCCAGGATGCGACATTGGACTCGTCTGATAGCCGAGGGAGCGCAACGTATGCTTTCAGTAGGGTTTCTTGTACACAATCAGCTGTCGCCTCAGCATCCTGTACCAAACAGTATATATACCGATAGAGCGCCGGAGAATATTCCTCCACAAGTGTCGTTACAGCAACATCCTCTTGCTTTTGAAGCCGAGGTATGAGTCTCTCTTGCAAGGAAGCCTTCCTCTCGCGCTGTCTCTCACTAAATAGAACAACCGAGACCGAGAAAAGGTGACACCTAAAAACTCTCAGTGTTCGACTTGCCGAGAGAACAGCATAAAACTTTTGTCCAGTTACAGAGCAGAAGTCTTCCCACACTACCTGCACTGCGGCAGTAGAAGTACAGTTGTTACTGGTCTCGCAGTAAACGGCTAAATGCATTGGCGACCAGCATGTTTGGG
>JAAUSQ010000424.1 GCA_012033195.1 Chloroflexaceae bacterium | reverse complement strand
CTTCACATACGAGAGTGCGCCAAACGCCCCGGCAACAATCCCTACCAATGCCATTTGCGCCGACAATCGGTGCAAACTGTTGGGCAGCCTCTGGTGCAAACGGTAGCAAAATACGCAGCATACCATACGCACCCATCTTGCTCATCACCGCCGAGAGCAAGATAGAGCCAGCTATCGGAGCCTCGCCATATGCGTCGGGGAGCCAGGTATGAAACGGCCACACCGCCAGTTTGACGGCAAATGCCATAAAAATTGCCCAGAATGCTATTGAAGAATAGAGCAACGGCGACGCACCAAGCACGGTTGTAATACCAAGATGATTGGCATAATTGACCATGAGTTCTGCGAGCGAAGCCTGGAAGCCATCAACCTCTAGCCCCTGCCCCAGGCGACCATACACTATCAGGTCAAACGTCGGGTTACCGGCAAAGCGTGTCGAAAGATAGAGAAACTGGAACAATAGCAGCATCGCCGCCGAGCCAGCCATGGTGTAAATGAAGAACTTGAACGCCGCATAGTTCTGATTGTTGCGCCCCCACGAACGTATCAAGAAATATGCAGGCACGAGGCTAAATTCCCAGAAGATAAAGAAGAAGAAGAAATCCAGCGCAATAAAGAAGCCGATCATTGCCATCTCAAGCAGCAGCAATAATATGTAATGCGCCTTGACGCGCTCTTCATCCTTCAACGACCAGGACGCTAGGGCTGCAACCGGCGACATAATCACCGTCAACACCACCATCGGTAGACTAATGCCGTCTACACCAAGAAAATAATCAACACGAATAGCCCTGACCCAGGGTATCTTCTCGACAAATTGGACCGTCCCCTGCCCACTACTGGTTGCCATCGGGTCGAAGCCGGCCCACAGCATAGCAGCCAATCCGATAGGGACAAACATCCACGCTATCGTGCCAGCTTTGACAATTCGGTTATCTAAACGCATCAACGCTGCCAAACCGACCAAAACCACACCGACCAGCGGCGAGAGGAGCAGCAGCGTCAGCCAGGGTATACCATCAAGCGATGGGATTAAATATGGGGGCATAGGTGCTCCTTATGATCTCTCTCTCTTCGTTCATTTCTTCGTTACGACAACACTTTGCGGGATAATTCCGGTGACTGCGTCACCAAACCTGGCTTATAGTGTTGGCTCTTGCCGCTTTGCTGCAAAAGCCAACACTATAAAAGAAATGTAGGCGAGGGTTGAGACCCCCACGCCCCCGCTTTGCAAAGCGGTAAACTGCTTAGTAGTCCCTGTTGCTTGCAGTTCTGCCGATGTTAGATCATCCACATGGAGTAATTTTCCTAGCGCGGCTGCTCGTTGTACACTTTCTGTAATGTCTTTCAGTTCTAGCTCGGCCAGTGTCAACTCAAAGTGTAGTGACGGATCGCGCTCTGCATGTGAAGCAATAAGTTCCTCTATCTCACGACGAACCCCCGGCCATGCATCGAGCCATTCTTTAAGCCTGGTCTGAGGATGTTTGGACTGGGCCTGTGTTTGTTCAGTCATCGTTTAATTCCTCCTTCAAAAACTCTTTTTCTTGTTGATTGCGTTGACAAAGCTAGAACAATCACGACGAAAAATCAGGTTCCACGCATCACCCCAGATGTCCGCTTACGAGAAAGGGTGGCTCCCCCGTGTCATTCCCGTGGGTGATACTTGCTGAGGAGATGCACCCGCTCTGCTCCGTAAAGGGAAGATTTCCCATGTATGGGGTGCATCTCTCTGACATCCGTCTTTGCTATGTGCCGTACATTCGGTTTCCGGTTTTTCTGCTACGTTGCTCAGATATATGGCGCAGTGAACAGGCACAAACGCTGCCGAGCTACTCCTCTGGTGGGAGGTTCTCCGCAATGTCATAAAAGATTACTTGTACATCTAGACCTTCGTTGGTTAAAAGTTCAAATGTCTTGTCGCGTGTCGCATCTTTAATAGCTGCTCCATCTGAGACTGGTCGCAAGTATGAGCACGGATACTGGCTTCTTCTTCTGATTGACGTAAGATACGAATGACAGCGTTTGCGCTGACACTCTTTATGATACTGGTAATATCTTCTATAGCCTGATCAAGCGACATTGGCACTCCTCCGAATATGATTACAATGTGACTATGTTTTTCTTACTATACCCGTTTGTTTGAATTTCGGCAACTTGCTTTACTCTTCGCGCTTTTCCTCGTGTGCTGTGTGTTGTGCGCCATCGAAAGGCTGTCGTCAGGTATGTCTTGTGATTCTTCGCCTGCTACTGCCTGAGCGTCAACTGCCGATAGCAGAAGCGCATCTGATTCGTGCTGGGTCTCATCATCATGCGGGTCGGCATGCTGCTGTGGTTCGTTGCGTTGTTGCTCACGCCATGCTAATCGTTCTTGTATCTGTACTTCAAATCCCCGCCTGGTCGGTTCATAATAGATACGTCCTTGCAAAGCTGGTGGCAGGTGGGGTTGGTCCGAACGTCCTTCTGGGAGATCATGGGCATATTCATACCCGTGTCCATAGCCCAGTTCCTTCATCAGCGTTGTTGGCGCATGTCGCAAGTGGAGCGGAACAGGGTCGGTTCGTGTGTGCTGAACATCTTTCAGTGCCGCTGTATAGGCACGGTAGACAGCATTACTCTTCGGTGCCTGACTTATATAGACAACGGCTTCTGCAAGTGCCAGGTCGCCTTCTGGTTGTCCAAGAAAGTGGACTGCTTGTTGTGCTGCAATCGTCAATGGCAATGCCTGTGGGTCAGCTAACCCGATGTCTTCTATTGCCATACGAACAACACGCCGTGCTATATAGAGCGGGTCCTCACCGCCATCAAGCATACGTCCTAACCAGTAGAGCGATGCATCGGGGTCGCTGTCGCGGACACTTTTGTGTAATGCTGAGATAGCATTATAGTGCAATTCTCCATGTTTGTCATAGCGGGTAGCCCGACTTTGCAATGCATCGCGGATGTCGTCAATCGTGATAAGCCGTTTGTTTCCCAGGGTTGGTGGTTTGGCTTGGACAGCGTTTTCGAGTGCATTCAACGCGACACGAGCATCGCCGTTTGCCATCGAGAGCAAGTATCCACG
>JAAUSQ010000054.1 GCA_012033195.1 Chloroflexaceae bacterium | reverse complement strand
TCAGCCGATAGAAAACGAAGCGGTGGTTTTTTTGAACCACGTCTCGCCCTCGCGTTCGGCACGCACCGCATACACCACCTGATACCCCTCGCGCCAGCGTACAATCAGTTCGGGGATTACTTCGGGCGGGTCTTGCAAGTCCGAGTCGATCACCACCACCGCCTTGCCGCCTGCGTGGTCAGTGCCGGCGGTAATAGCAATCTGGTGGCCGAAGTTGCGCGAAAAGTACACCACTTTCACACGCGGGTCTTGCTCGTGCAGTTCGCGCATAATTTGCGGCGAGCGGTCGCGGCTGCCATCGTTGACCAGCACCAGTTCAAACGGCTCCCCCAGGCTTTCCATGGTGGCAACCACGCGCCGATAGAACTCGGGCAGCAGTTGCTCTTCGTTGAAGACGGGCGCAACCACCGAGAAGGTTGGCGCTTCGAGTGCCTCGCGTAAGTCTTGCGTGAGATCGTCCGGTCTGGCGGGAACAGGGCGGGCTACGGATGTTGTCATAAATTTGCTATTCCTGCGTATCAGCTAACAGAAGTCATCTCTTCCCAGTTATCACCAATCTCGACCCCCACCTGGAGTGGTACGTTCAGTTGGTAGACGTTTTCCATTACTTCACGTACGAGTTGCTGCACTGTTTCAATCTCGGCGTGCGGCACTTCCAGGATCAGTTCGTCGTGGACTTGCAGCAGCATGCGCGTAGCAAGGTTGTGCTGTTGCAATGCTTCATACATCTTGATCATCGCCAGTTTCATAATATCGGCTGCGGTTGCCTGAATAGGGGCGTTGATGGCTTCGCGTTCGGCAGCGGCCCGCCGGGTGCGGTTGCTGTCTTTCAGTTCGGGCATATAGCGCCGCCGCCCGAACAGCGATTGCACATAGCCGTCGCGCTGCCCCCGTTCCAGGGTTTCATCAATATACTGCCGAATGCCAGGGAAGCGGGCAAACAGCGCATTGATCAGTTCTTGCGCCGCGCCGCGCCCCAGGCCACCAATACGCTGGGCAAGGCCATAGCTGCTGATGCCATAAATGACTCCGAATATGACTGTATTGTGACTTACAAAACCATTCGCAATGTATGTATTGTTCTCAGGAACAACTAAGTCATATACCTGACTCTCGGTATGTTCAAGCGATACAATGCGATCATAAAAGAGATTACGATGTAAATGTTCTTGCAATACAGTGTAATCATCATCTTCCTGGTCGGGAAATTGGGACAGAATACGCCCTAATCTGCGATAAGTAAGGTTAATGGTCGGGCTTTTAGTACGAATGCATGTATGAATAGTTTCTTTTAACTCGCTCTTTGTTTTTGGATACATGCGCACAAGGCGCTCGCGCTGGAACGGCAACACTATTGGCTCATGTGTTACCTGGCGCGTAAGCAATTCTTGTAGGCGTTGGCGTTTGCGTGTTGATATAAAATGAATGTGCTCTGCAAAAGCTTCACGGCTTTCACGCCCAATCAACCGTATTTTATAATGCCGTCCGTGTTCGGGTATGTCGCGTTGCTCAAGATATCCGACGATACCGAGGTTCAGCAGTAACACCTGGAGTTGCTGAATAAGCGTATATGATTTTGACCCTGCACTGATAAAACTATCACTGATAGAGCCGTCACCCTCAAAGAAGGCCCGCAAGAATTCAGTTACACTATCGTATGAACCTTGCATGACAATAGCGGGAATACGTTTGTTGGCGGCACCTGTCCCCACACCCAGATGCTCCAGCAGATCAGCCATTCGTGTTGAGTGCCAACTTAGACGAGTGACACCATTCTTGTCTACCAGTTCAGCAGGGCTATATGTAAAGAGTTCTCGGCTCAGTCGGCGGAGATCATTTAATACATCCGGGTCAGTGTTACTAATAACAATGGTGCTGCTTGTGCGGTTGTGGCTTGCATTACCTTCTGCTACAAAATAACCCAGGAATCGCGCAAAGAGCGGTGTCAATCGGGTGGGCAACTGGATATGCTGCTCATTGCGGCGCTGATACTCGATGATAATAGGCTGATCAGTGCCGAACACCATGCCGCCGCGTGCCAGAGCAACATAATCGCCTGCCCCAAGTTCTGCGAGTTGACGCCAGATATACTTACCTTGTTCATCAAGGCTGCGTACCTGATGCTGACCTGTCGCTTCGAGCACATAACCACGTGCCGTCTTGATACGTATGGTTGGCTGTATGCCGCCATTGTAAAAGCCAGTGGCAGCAGCACGAGATATGCCTTCTTGTGCTACTGTAAGCTGTAAGGTACTCACATCGCCAACCGGGGCTGTACCTAACTGTTCTATGCGGCACAGACCATTTGATGTGTTTACATAGGTACCTGCGGCAACACATTTTGCCACGCGGCGCTGGTTCTTGGTGATGTGCTCCGGGTCGGTCTGGAAAAGCTGGGCCGCCGTCGCCGCGTGAATATCGCGCCCTTCGCGGAATACCTGCACCAGATTGGGGTCTTCGGTGATGTGCGCCAGTACACGCAGTTCAATCTGCGAGTAGTCGGCGGCGATAAAGCGGTGCCCCGGTGCCGCCACAAATGTCCGCCGAATTTCGCCGCCCTCTTCGGTGCGCACCGGAATATTCTGCAAGTTGGGGTTGCTTGAGGCAAGCCGTCCGGTGGCGGCCCCGATCTGGCTGTAGTTGGTGTGGATGCGCTGTGTGTGCGGGTTGACCAGTCCGGGCAGTGCATAACATACGTTGACTTGAGCTTGGTCAACTGACGGTACTTCAGAATCAGTGCCATAATCGGGTACAGGTCGGCCATGCTTTCCAGTACATCGGCGGTCAGCGAGAAGCGGGCCGAGCCGCGTGTTTTTTCAGGCCATCGGTGGGCAGGCCGAGCTTATCAAACAGTATCTCGTTGAGTTGCACCCCTGAATTGATATTGAATTCCTGGCCCGCGTGCCCGTAGATCTCTTTTTCTAGCTCGGCAATGCGGTTGCTCAGCCGCTCGTTCAATTCGTGCATATAGTCGAGGTTGATACCGATACCCGCCGACTCCATCGCAATCAGGATCGGAATGAGCGGCATTTCAAGCTGCTCGAAGATTGCGCGGCTGTGTGGCTCGTCCTGGAGCCGCTGCTGAAAGTGTGCCACCAGTCGCAGCGTTACATCGGCATCGGCGGCGGCGTAGGGTGCGGCCCGCTCAATCGGCACCTGATCGAAGGTCGTCTGCTTGGCACCCCTGCCGATCAGTTCTTCAATCTCGGTCATCGGTTCGGGCAGGCGCAACTCGTAAAAGCCAAGCTCTTTGAGGCCCGACCGCTGATGCCCCAGCAACTTGGCTGCCAGCAGTACATCAAAGACAAGCCCCTGCACCGGAATGCCCACCTCTTGCAGCAGTTCCATATCAAACTTGGCATTGTGGGCATACTTGGGCTTGTGCGGGTCGGTGAAGTACGGTCGTAGCCGGTTGAACACCTCCTGGCGCGGCAGTTGTTCGCCTGCCACGTGCCCCACCGGAATATACCAGCCAGTGCCGGGTCGTGTTGAGAGCGAGAGACCCACCAGCGTATCAGTCAGCGGACTGAGGCCAGTACTCTCTACATCGAAGGCGAAACCAGGGGCGCTATTCAATTCCAGGATCAGGTCGTCAAGGTCGGCGGCAGTGGTTGCGGTGCGATAGGTGCCGAGGTTCGGGTTGGTTGGGGCGGCGACGGCAGCAACCGGCACTTCCGCCGGGGGCAGGTCAAACAGAGCCATCTGGAAGCTACTGCCTGCCGGTAGCTCAGTGGCAAAGCTCGCTGGCTGTCCGGTGGTGGCCACCGGTTCAAGCTTCGCGTTGACGACAGGTAGCGCCTGCACATCGGCAGCACCCGCGCTCGTGGGGAGCTTGTCAACCAGGCTCTTGCCAAACTCCAGCGATTGAAACAGTTCAATCACGGTGGCGCGGTTGTAACCGCCGAGGCGGGCCGCGTCAATATCCAGCGTGACGGGCGCATCGCAGACGATGATCGAAAGCTGCTTGCTGAAGAGCGCCTGCTCACGCTGCCCGTCGAGATGCTTGCGGTAGCGGTTGGGCACCTCGTCAAGGTGGTCATAGAGGTTTTCAACTGTGCCAAACTCGTTCAGCAGGGTAATCGCGCCCTTCTCTCCGATCCCTTTCACACCGGGGATATTGTCGGAGGGGTCGCCCTTCAGCCCGCGCAAGTCGGCAAGTTGGTCGGGGCGCAGACCATCGTAGCGTTCGAGCACTTCGGCTTCGCCATACACCGATGCGGTGGTGCGTTTGGTGTAGGGGTTGGCAAGCAGCACTTTGACATAATCATCGACCAGTTGCAGCGTGTCGGTGTCGCCGGTCAGGATCAGCGTTTCAATCTGCTGCGCGGTGGCCTGCCGTGCCAGCGTGCCAATCACATCATCGGCCTCGTAGCCGTCAGCAGTGTAGATAGGAATACACAGCGCGTCGAGCGCCTGCTTGATACGGTCGAGTTGCGGGTGAAATTCGGCAGGTGTTTCGGTGCGGCCCGCCTTGTACTCAGCATACATATCGTCGCGGAAGGTACGCCCGACATCGAAGGTGACGGCAACATAGTGCGGGCGATACTCGCTGATGTTGGTGAGCATAATCTGCAAAAAGCCAAATACGGCATAGGTTGGCTCGCCGCTCGACGTTCGCAGATTGGCGTTTGCCATCGCATGAAAGGCGCGAAACGTCAGTGCATGTCCATCGATAACCATCAGTCGTTGTCGTTCTGCCACGGTTGCCCCCATTCGCTGCTGTGCTGCTGTGCATTATACCTGAGAGCGAACAGATGGGCAAAAGTGCCGTCTTGACAACGAGGAGCATAATTGAAATGGTTTTACAAACACCCATACGATGATGCATTGGCATCGACAGGAGGAGAATCAACCATTATGGACTCGGCATCGTTGCAGGCGGGTATCGGTTTACAGGTTCGTTCAAAAGGAGACATCTGGCGAATTACGCAGCGCTTTTTGCTAGTGGTCATTGGTACGCTTATCGCCGCCCTGAGCTATGTGCTGTTTCAGGTGCCCTTCGATCTGGCGGCGGGAGGTATTACAGGGCTTAATATTATCATCAATCACTTTATGGGTTGGCCGCTGGGGGTGCTCTACTTTGTAACCAGTCTGCCGCTGTTGCTGCTCGGCTATTATTATCTGGGCGGTTGGCGCTTCCTTACCTTTACGCTCACCTCGGTGATTGTGTTTTCGATTGCAACCGATGTCTTGCATTATGCGCTGCCGCTGGTGCTGGATACCTTCCCGGTTACTGATGATGTGCTGCTCAGTTCGATCTATGCTGCCATTATCGGCGGTATCGGCAACGGCCTGATCTTTCGGGCAGGCGGGTCGCGTGGCGGCACCAGTGTGATCGGGCGCATTATTCAGGAGAAAACCGGTATTCCACTCAGTCAGGTGTATCTGCTGACCGATGGCGGTATTGTGATGCTAGCGGGGCTATTGTTCGGGTGGGAGGTGGCACTGCATGCGATGCTGATCCTGTTCCTGAATGGCATTGCCTCCGATTTTGTGATGGAGGGGCCGAGCACCGTGCGGACCGCAACAATTGTCACCAATCATCCGACACTCATTACAACGGCGCTGATGCATGGCCTGCATCGCGGCTCCAGCTACTGGCAGGCGACCGGAGCCTACACGGGCGAGCCGCGTGCGCTGGTCTTCTGCACAATCTATCGCTCGCAAGTCCACGAGCTCAAGCAACTGATCGCCCTGAGCGACCCGCAGGCATTTGTGGTAATTGGTAATGCACATCAGGCGCTTGGTTCGAGCTTTATTCCGCTTGCCACCCAGCGCAACAATGCGCCACGGGTCTAAAGCGGGCTTACTCAAGCTCGCCGGGTTCGTCGTCCCATTCGGCAGGGGGAGGCTCGCGGTGGGCACGTGGCGCGGCAGGTTGGCTGATTGCTTCAACCCCGAAGACAGGCGTAATGGCCCGTGTCAGGCGGGTAAGAGCGCGTGATACCGGACGCAACCGCAAGAGGCGACGACCAAGGCGCAGCGCATCGCAGGCCAGCGAAAGCATCTCGTCGGTGGCGTGCTGCTGCGGGCTGCGGTCGTAGAGCCAGAACAGCACAAAGCAGAGATGCACGGCATACAAGACTTGGGCCAGTTCTTCCACTTGTTGTTGCGATGGGGCATCGCTGGCCCCTTCAACCACCAGGGTAAACATGGCCTGTGCGCGGGCGCGTAGCTCCAGCGTGTTATCACCGAGGATACCCAGATCGTTCTGGGGGGAGAGCGCCGAGCCGAGAATAGCCTGATAAATGCCCCGGTAGGGCGTAACCTGGCGTAGCCGTAGCTGCATCACCTGCTCGAAGCGTTCGGCCAGGCTCATCGGTGGCAGGGCCATCACGCGCTCTTCAAACTCGTGTGCGAGGCGCTGATATAGCGCCACCACAAGATCTTCTTTGCGGGCAAAGTAGCGATAGGTCAGGCCGGGTGAGCACCCGGCAGCCGCTGCAATATCGCGCATGGTTGTCTCGTGATAGCCGTTTCCCGTAAACAGGTCGAGTGCGGTATCGAGCAGATGCTCACGCATGCGCTCGCCCTTGGGGTCAGAGACGGTATCTGCGTCATTCTAACTCATTCTAGTCAGCCAACGCAACGGTTTATATACTCTTAATACCGTAACAAAGAGCAGGGGGGATGTCAAGGAACGTGCGGGATGAGTCGCACCACATCCCGCCTGCTGTACGGGTGTGCGCCTTACTCGATAGCATCGCAACGCACAACAATCACGGTAATATTGTCCTCGCCGCCGCGCTGGTTGGCGGCATCAATCAGGGCACGGCAGGCGGTCTGCACATCCGCACTCTTTGCCAGTATCATTTCGATCTCGGCGTCGCGGGTCATTTCCCATTGCCCATCCGAACAGAGCATCAGCATATCGCCCGGTTGCAGCCGTTCACGGAACAGGTCAACTTCGATATCAAGCTGATCGCCGAGCGAACGTAGCACGGCATTGCGCTGCGGGTGGGTATAGATATCGTCTTCGGTGATCTGCCCCAGTTCTACCAGGCGCATCACCAGGGAATGGTCGCGGCTGATACGGCGGAGCTTGCCATCGCGGTACAGATAGGCGCGGCTGTCGCCAACATTAGCAACGGTCGCCCGGTCACCAATTACCAGGGCGGCGGTCATAGTGGTGCCCATATCGTTATCACGTGCAATGCCCTCGTTGCGGACTGCTTCGTTGGCCCGCAGCACGGCACGGGTCAGCGTATCTTCCACGTGGCGGGCATCGTAGAGCGCTGCAAGGTCGAGCGAGTGCAGCAAATAATCTTGCAGCACTACTTCGGCGGCGTGCTGCACCGCAACACGGCTGGCCACTTCGCCGGCGGCGTGCCCGCCCATACCATCGGCCACGATATACAGGCCGCGTGGGAAGTCCTGCGAGGTGTTGTTCAGGTTGAGCATCAGATGCAAACAGCTATCCTCGTTGTGGTCGCGCACCACGCCCGTATCCGAGGCCGCAGCGACAATTTGTCGTAACGGGCGGGGCGAGGTGCGTTCGGCCAGCATCTCGGCAAACTGTGCTTGCAGTGCCACTGGATCAACCACTTCGCCCGTTCGCACACGGCGCAGCAACGCGCCGAGGGTTAGCCCGTCGCCCAGGTCGGGCGCTTCGGCAGCAAGCGCCGCCGCTGCTTCGTCGCTCAGGCGGCGGGTGGTGCGGGGGGTTTCTGCCAGCATCTCCACCAGTTCGCTCAGCGCCAAGACGTCTTCATATTCGGCGGTAGCGCTGGCTTCGTCGTCGCTGGGCAGGCGTTGCATGTTGGGCACAGCTATTAGGCGCGGCAGCTCGTTGCTTGTCAGGGTGAGGTCGGCAGGCGTCAGGCGACCAAGCCGGATACCGTTGGCATGCAATTCGATCAGGGTGCCCGCCAGCACTGCGCCAACCCGCAATACCGCCAGTTCATCCAGCGGCGGCTCGACGGGCAGGTGATCTTCGAAGATGACCAGCATGCGGTCTGCGTCTTCGACAACTTCCCAGATAGCGGGTAGCACACTGCGTACCCCTTCGGCAAGGGCAAACGAAGTGATCAGTGCCCCGCCCTGAGGCTGATCGATGGGGCTGATATAGGCGCGATACGTGCGGCGGTCCAGGTTGGCTCCGCAGTTGGTGCAGAACATTTCGCCGGGAATATTTTCGACCGAACTACACAACCAGCACCGCCGCCACGGTTCGCGGTCGATCACGGACACTGCCCCGGTTTGCACGGTCGGATCGAGCAATTCGTACCGCCCTCCAAACAGGGCGGGTGTTTCATCCTGTAGCTGTTCCATAGGCTCCTCCTGATGCTCTCCGCTGAGCACGTGTATCTGAGCAGGTTCCGAAAGCGGTGCAAGCGATGCAAGAGCGGATGCAGCTTGCGATACCTCTGTCGATTGTACCACTGGTTCGGCGGTGTTCGCCTGCGTGGGAGTGCTGGCAAGGGGATGGGTCGCACCACTCAGCGGCGTGGCACATGCGCGACAGTAGCGTGCGTCCGCTCGATTGAGGGTATGACAGACAGGGCACTCAATCACGTATAATCCCTTCTACACTTGCAACAACCACACTGATATTATCGCTTCCACCGCGATGGTTGGCGAGGGCAATCAGTTGTTCGCAGGCCTGTTCGGGGCTGGCAGCGGCCAGCACAATCGAGGCCAGTTCGGTATCTTCGACGTGGCTGGTCAGGCCATCCGAGCATACCACCAGTGCATCGCCGACGCCGACCGGCTGGCTGAGGGTGTCCACTTCGATCTGCTCGTTTGTTCCCAGCGCCCGATAAATAATATTGCGCTGCGGATGCACCCACGCCTGCTTCGGTGTCAGTTGCCCAATATCAACCAGACGGGCCACCAGGGTATGGTCAATGCTCAACTGCATCGCCGTTGCACCGTCGTCGGTAACGCCATTGGCATTACACAGATACGCCCGACTATCACCGACGTGGGCCATATATGCCTCGGTGCCCACGACGGCCAGCAGCGTCAGGGTGGTGCCCATACCGCGCAACTGGGTATTGCCGCGTGCCTCCTGATAGACCTGGCTGTTTGCGTTGATAACGACATCACGCAAGAGCGCGGCCCATGCGTTGCCATCGGGCGGTGTGCTGGCCTGCAAGCAGCTCGTCAGTTCGCGGCGTACCGTTTCTGCCGCGAGACTGCTGGCACGTTCGCCCGCCTGTGCCCCGCCCATCCCATCTGCCACCAGCAGCAGCGGGATAGCCGCCCCACCTGCCGTTGTCAGAATACCAGTATAACTGGTATCTTCGTTGTTCTGGCGCATCTGCCCGGTATCGCTCCGGGCGGCCATCCGCAGCCGCAGACGTGGCGGCACCGGGGCACTGGTAGGACGTGTACCTGGCTCAAAGAGTTTCGCACCACAGGCATAACAGAAGCGTGCCCCGCGACGATTGCCGTGCCCACAGACCGCGCAGGTGACATCGGAGGCGCGTTGCACCGGGAGCCGGGTGGTGATCTTGACCACGTCGCGGCCCAGGGCAAGCTGCTGCGCAAGGCTATCGAGGATCAGCGAGAGTTCTTTAATCGCACTGGCGGCCTGCTGGCGGGTGGTTGCATCGGTGCTCTGCAACTTATGCTGCCACCATGCCACGCTCGACTCAACAATCGCAAGCAACCCCCGCAGGCTCAACGCATCCTGTGCGACACGGAGCCTACGTCCATCGGCGACAATAATTTCATCGGGGCGATCACCACGCGGGACAGGCGTACCACAGTAGGGGCAATAACGCGCTGTAATGGCGATAGAACGCCCACAACCAAAGCAAGTTCGGGTTGGTGGCTGGTGCATATGTTTTGTGAACACCATAGCTATGGAAGCGATGACAACGGCACATGGCGCATTATAGCACACCCCTATGGGCCGATGCAGCACTGTGCAAACTATGAACAATGCTTTGAAATGACCTGTTAAAAGCATTGACAAAAAAAATTTTGTTTTTATAGTACTTTATATAGCTTAAACTTCAAGTTTTATGGATGGTGCGCGACTCAGAGAAAGCATGGATAAAAACACTTTATTGTTGAGCATCCTGGTTTTTGTTTATCATATCCCGAAACTTCAAGAAAGATGTATCGTATCGCCTGTTCTATGAACTATCTTTGCATAAGTCTTTACCATTGCTGTGCTTGAAAAGCTCGTATTGTGTTTGTTTGCGGCTTGACGAATAGGCCCGAAAAATCGTATAATACGAAAAATAACTGTCAATTTGGAATCACGAAACGTATGCATTTATACACTGTGTGAGGCGAAAGCAATGTCATTAGGGCAAAAAATCGGGCGGTTGCGCCAGGAGCGCGGGCTTACCCTCCAGGAAGTCTCCGATGGTTCCGGGTTAACGCCTTCGTTTTTAAGCAGGCTCGAACGGGATAAAGTAAATATTTCAGTCGCTAACTTGCGGAAACTGGCACTCTTCTTTAATGTACAGATGACGCACTTCTTTGAAGGGGAGGACAATCAGCAAGCTGGTCAGGTGGTGCGCTCCGAAGAACGGCTCAAGCTCAGCCTGGATGAGGCACCGGTGCAGGTGTATTCGTTGCTGCCGGCCAATGGCGAACTGGAAGCCCGCCTGATTGAAGCCCGACCGGGAAGCGGTCAACAGGGCTTTTCGGGTAAGGGGCAGCAGATGATTTACCTGATGCATGGGAATCTACGCTTCCAACTGGGCGACGAAGAATATAACCTTGCGGCAGGTGATACCCTCTTCTACTTTGATGATCTGGCGCATAGCTGGGAAAACATCGGCCACGATACCGCCGTGCTGTTGACAGTTAGCATTATCAATGGGCGCGACGAGCGCTAGTTATCCCGATCCATCTTTCACGCACGCTTACACACAGGTGATTAGCACTCAATGAACCACGATAACGATCAGTATTCAGCGCCCACCAATGGGCCATTTCAACAGCCTGTTCTGGAGCCTGCCGCCGATACCTCCCGATCTCGTAATCGACGATTGGGCTTTTCGTGGCGTACTCTGATACGGTGGTTGCTCGTCCTGCTGGCAGTCTACTTTATCGGCTGGCTGCTCTGGAATGCCGGCGCCGTCCTGCTGCCCTTCATCATTGGTCTGGTTGTCGCCTATCTCATCCTGCCGATTGTCAACCGTCTGGAGCAGTATCTGCCCCGCTGGGCAGCAATCCTGATTGTCTATGCCCTCGGTGGTATTGTTGTGCTTACCGGCGTTACCTTTCTGGTGCCGCCGCTCGTCGAGCAGACTGCCGCCGCCGCTGCACAGGTGCAGATTCCCTCGGTAGAGGACTTGGAAGAGCAGGCAGCCGATTTTTTAGCTGTCTACCGCCGCAACGTGCCCGAAGAAATCCGCGTCGAACTGGAGCGCAGCCTCAGCAGTGCTGCCGGAACCATGCGCGAAAATCTTACCCTGTATGTGCAGGGGGTTGGCGGCTTTTTGCTCAATCGGGTGCTCCAATTGATCAATACCATCACGTTTTTGTTTGGTCTGATTGTGGTACCCTTCTGGATTTTTTATGTGCTCAACGACCAGCAGGCCGGACAACGCCGCCTCAATACCATGCTGCATCCGGCGGTGCGGGCCGACTTCTGGGCGATCCTCACGATTATCGACCGCATCTTCAGTGGCTATATTCGAGGCCAGCTTGTGCTTGGCTTTGCGGTGGCGCTGGCTTCCTGGATCGGGTTGACTGCGCTTTCGCTGGCGGGCTTCGAAGTGCGCTATACCCTGCTGCTTGCCGTTATCGCGGGCTTCACCGAATTGATTCCGCTGGTCGGGCCAGTGCTCGGTGCAATTCCCGCCGTGATTATGGGGCTGGTGTCCGACTCGCCCACCGCAGCACTGGCGATTCTGGTGCTCTATATTGGCATTCAGCAGCTTGAAGCGCAGATACTGGTGCCGCGCATCATTGGCGAAAGTGTGGGCCTGCACCCGGCAATCCTGATGGTTGTACTGGTGGTGGCAGGGCAGGTGCTGGGGTTGCTGGGAGTCATCCTGGCAGCACCGCTTGCCGCCGCTGGGCGCGATATTTTCCGTTATATCTATGGTCGGCTGAACGACCCGCCGCGCCCTGCCGGAGTGTTGCCAGAGGGGTGAGCGCAGAGTATCCACCCATCGGCGCACAGGAGACGGCTGCCTACCAACCTAAGCCCGACCTTGCGCCCACCCCCCAACCAGAGCAGACGGTTGATGTATCCAATCAGCAGTCGTAACGGGATGCAATTATGCTTCAGATGCAACTGAACCCTGCTGAGCCGCAGCTTGCTGTGCGATCAACCCCGCAAGTGTGTTACATACTGGTAACGTTTACGTGGCAGGGACCAACTCCCGCCGACCCACGCCCGGTCAACTGGGCGCTGGTTGCCGATGCAAGCCGTTCGATGCGTATACCGATTATCCACGAGGACGAGTTCCGCGAACTGGTGAAGGCTGGCGGTGCACACGAAGTACTGGTTGATGGTGTCCCGGTCTGGCAGTTTCACGCCCAGGTGCCGCCCGATGTAGCCAACCGTTTCCCCAGTGCGCTCGACTATGTGACCCAGGCATTACACAGCGTGGCCGAACATCTCTACCACGCAGACCGCCTGACGCTGGTGGTGTGTGCCGAGCAAGCCCATGTGCTGGTCCCTGCGCTGAGCGGGGCCGAGCGGGGCCGCCTGCTTGAAGCACTGGCACAGATGAAGCAGGTTGATATGGGCGATGCAACCAATCTGCACGAGGGCTTGCGGCTGGGGCTTGAAACGCTCCGCAGCGGTCACGACGCCGCACGGGTGGCACGGTTGGTGCTGCTCACCGATGGCTTTACACAGCATCCGGAGGCGTGTCTGGTGCTGGCGCGGCAGGCCGCCGAGCAGGGCATTGCCGTCAGTACGCTGGGCGTGGGGGGTGATTTCCAGGAACGCTTGCTCACCGCGCTGGCCGATGCCGGCGGCGGACGGGCCGTCCTGCTGCACAATGCCGAGGAGATACCGGATGCCGTAGCGAGCGAACTGGCGGCGGCACGGGCCGTTGACCTGCACAGCCTTGCGCTGACCGTCACGCTGAGCAGCAACGTTACCATACGCAGCGTGACCCGTGTGAGTCCGACGCTTGCGGCACTGGAGCCACTGCCTACCACAGGCCGCAGCAATAGTCAGAGCTTTGCACTGGGCGATATGGAACGCGGGGCACCAATGCAATTGCTGCTTGAAGTGGTTGCGCCGTCTGCCCCCACCGCTGTCCCCGGCGAAGATCGCCGCATCCGGTTGGCACGGCTCCGCGCTACCAGTCGCGAGATGCAGCATGCCAGTACGCTCGATCTGATTGCTACATACACTGCCACACCCGCCACACCGCCCACAATGGTGCTGGATGCGGCGCACGTGCCAATGCAATGCAGATGCTCCGGCGGGCACTCGCGGCAGCCGAAGCAGGCGATAGCGCAGCAGCGGCGCGTCTGTTGCAGGCGGTGGCCGAGCGCCTCACCAGTATGGGGGAGCATGCCTTGGCCCAGACCGCTGCCCACGAAGCGGCGACCCTGCAACAGACGGGGCAGACGACCCGCCTGGGAGCCAAAGAGCTTACCTACCGTACCCGCCGCCTCGCCAGAGGGTAGCCCGCTACACAAGCCCCCGCCGCTGCAACTCGGCCTGCAATGCTGGCTCCATCTGGGCGCGGATGGCGGCATTGGCATAGCCTACCCAGGCCACGTTGGTATGAATATCAAGCGGTGCCTGTAATGCGTTGCCCCGTGCATCGGTGAGGATGACCCCCGCCTGCTGTGCGACCAGCAGCGCCGCCAGATCGTAGGGGTGGCAGCAGATACCCCAGCGCCCGCCCCTGCGCCGCCAGCCACGCATCAAGTACGGGCCGCAGATCGGCAACAAAGCGGTCGTGTCCAGCAATCAGTTCGTAGAGTTGCCCGCCCGTGCTGATGTACTGGTCTTCAAAGCACTGCGCCTTGCCCGCCTGGGGTGGGCCGAGCACCGCCTGCACTACCGCTTCATCAATTGCCGCCAGTTCTTCGCGGGCACCGGGAAAAAAGCGACTGATCATTGCAAAGCCGTGGGCAATGCTGGTGGCCCGCGAAGGACGCAATACGATTGGCTGCTCTGCACCAGTCAGGCGATTGTAGCGCACCGCCTGTGTAGGGGTGTCGCGGGTGGCCCATAACACATCGCTGAGATGCTGCTTGACCAGCGGTATCTCGGTCTGAACAGCTAGCTCGATATTGTGCAGGCCAGTGTCTGCGCCCCGGTTCGGTGCAACGCCGGTCAGTATCCAGGCGCTACGCTTCTGGTACATCAGGCCACGGGTGCCATCAATCGGATCTACAATGATCCGCAGGGCGCACTCGTCGGCGGGTGTGCCCGCCGGGAAAGTCGCCTGACCATCGGGAATGCCCTCGGCAATCAGCACCATCGACCAATGCGGCGCTACCTCATATGTAAAAAATCGGCAAGAATGGCCTCGCTGACCCGGTCAACCGCATAGATAGTATCACCAAGATCGTCTTCTTCGTCGGCAACTTGCGCAAGGTCTTCGAGGGCGTACTGTTCGCAGGCGGCAACCACGCTATCACGGATGATGGTATGCAGCGATTTGATGAGCGTCACTAATCGCTCGGGTTGTTCAATCAAAACAGTATCTCCATATGCTATAATCTCAAAGAGTATTAGTATAAAAGCAAAATTATTAAGATAATATATACAAACAGTGAGGAACTATGAACTGGCGCGAACGTGCAACATTCCGCTATTTGATGTATGGTGTTCTGTTTGGAATGCTCTTCCCTAGCACCGCGACGCTGTTTGATATCGCGCAACGCGGCCTGCCCTTCGGTTTTATGTCGGTGCTACATGTGCAGGCGACGCAACCGCTGCACTGGATGATTAACACTGCCCCGCTGTTTCTGGGGTTCTTTGCCAGCCTTGCGGGACGCCGTCAGGATAAGCTCGGTATCCTCAACACCATGCTGACGAAGCATAACAAAGCCCTAAAGCAAGCGATAGAACATAATGCCCTGCTGCACGACCAGACGCGCCGCCAGTTGGACGAATTGCAACTTTTGCACAAGCAACTGCTTGAAGCCGATCAGACGCTTGAGCAGCTTTCCGCGCCACTCATTCCAGTCGATAAAGGTGTCATTATTTTACCACTGGTCGGCGTGTTTGATGAGAAGCGGGTTGCGGGGTTGGAAGAGAAGCTCTTGCATGGCATTCAGGCGCGGCGGGCGCAGGCTGTCATCCTCGATTGCACGGGTATTGAACACATTAGCGCATGTGCTACAAAAACCTGATCAATGCGCTCAACTCGGCGAAGATCCTGGGGGCGCATATCTTTATCACCGGCATTCGCCCCGATCTGGCGCTGCTCCTCTTAGACACACAATTCCCCCAGCATGTGGTCGAGATTGCGCCCGACCTTACCAGGGGATTGAGCCGCGCCCGTCAGATGCTTGCTCAGCGTATCCTGAACTAACGAGCATCCAACCAGAACGCGGCGTATCGTTCTAGAAGCGCTATGCTGCGGGGGCAACATACCGCGCATTGTTGGCGCGTTGGCATACGTCGGTCCAGCTCTTCACGAGATGCTGGCGGCGTTTGTCGAGCCATTCCACAAGCTGCACCCCCTGCTCTAGCACCGATTGATGATACTCTGGCGCACCTTCCGGTGTCGTAACAACACGGCCCAGTTCGCCGTGCAGCCAGAGCACTTCCAGCATATTCAATAACGTGGTAATATCGCTCTCAGACAGTGGTCTGACATGGGTGTATGTCCTGAGTATACGGGTTGCGTGGGCCTCATCGAGCGGTCCCTGGAAGACACCCCAGGTGCTGATCAGGTTTGCCGACTTGGGTAGCGAGGCAAAGGCAACCAGCGCATCAGCCAGGTCGTTCAGGGGCGAGTCGTAGGCGACCTGATCGTAATCGAGCAGGGCCACCAGTTCGCCATCGGCAAAAATAAAGTTATCACGATGGATATCACCGTGAATAACGACCCTGGGCAGTGCCTCGTATACTGCGTCTGACAGTATGCGCCGCATATGGGCCGCACGGCGGTCGTACCACGACAGAATATCGTGCAGGTCGCCCATCACGTCGCGTTCCAGCAACTTCTCGATCAGGCGCAGGCTGTTGTCGGGCACATAGCGCGGCGGGGCCTCATCGGGTGGGGCTGGAAAATAGGTTGTCAGGTTATGATAGTGCGCCAACGACTCGCCCACACTTTCCAGGTGATGGGGGTGATCGGGGTCGAAGTCGCTTCCAGCAACAAATTCCATCACTTCACAGTAGCGCCCATCCAGAACCAGCAGTGTATCGCCCGTGCGGGCCGGAATGAATGCAGGCACCGGGAAGTCACGCTCAACAAGATAGTTAACCAGTTTATGGCGGTAGCGCTGGGCTTCTTCGTTCAGGCGGCGATGGTTGCGCCGCAGCACATAGCGTCCCTGTTCCGTCTGGATAAATGCCGTCTGATTGACGTAGCCGCGCACCGCCTGTGTGACGCTGAGCAGTTCGCCCATGTCGTAGTGACCGAGGATGCGTGCGACTTCCGAATACGTTAACATAGAGTCTCTTCCTTTGCTGTTATCATTGCTTCAATGAAGAACCGTTCTATCTTCGTTGACAGCATCGGATGTCTCGAACGATAGTATAGAGATATCAGTTACAGACTTCCTACTTAAAAAAGAGTTGTGATGGCGTCCTAGTTACAAGAGCGATAGCAATAACTGAACCATAGTCCTGATACGATTATAGTACTTATGCTATTTTATCATTTTCTAATGTTTTTCATACGAAAACACCTTTCCTGGAGCCTGCATCTGTTTGTATTCTGAGTAATTGATGGTGTATGTACTTTCGCTCAGTGACGAAGTTGTTCCTATCGTCTACAGTCTAAATATTCGGCAGCGCTTCCGGCAGGTGAAGCTCATTCTGTGCTGCGGTGATTTACCCTACTATTATATGGAATTTGCCGTCACCATGCTGCGGGTGCCTGTGTATATGTGCATGGCAACCACGATGCGCCAGAGTTGCTGAGTAGTGGTGAAGTGATCCACGAGCCACGCGGCTGCATTTCGGTGGAACGGCGGAGCATTGTGCAGAACGGACTAGTGCTGGCGGGATGGGGCGGAGTCGCGCGTACAATCAGCAAAGCCGCTACCAGTACAGTGAAGTTGAAATGATGCTGCGGGCGCTGTGGCTGGCTCCGCGCCTGTTTTTTAATCGGCTGCGGTACGGGCGCTATCTGGATGTATTGCTGACTCACGCACCGCCGCACGGCATCCACAATGGCAATGATTATGCGCATCGGGGCTTTCGCACCTTTTGCTGGATGATGGATTACTTTCAGCCGCGCTACCTCATCCACGGTCACATACACCAATCGTACCGCATGGCGGCGGTAACGGAAACCCATTATAAGCGTACGCTAGTCATCAATACTGCCGCCCATCGGGTACTCGATTTATAGCCCATTGGTACCAGCACACTTGAACCAGAATGTAACTTTTGACGCTATAGTGTACATCTGTGGTATGTTGACATGGCTAGTGGTTGTGTGTACATTTACAGTGTACGCCATGTCTGAAGTTGCAAAACTGAGGAGAGCAAGCACGCTACGCTTTCGGCTGGGCAGTGACAGACAGCCAATCGACAAGGACGAACGACGTGGCAGAAAGGATCTACCCATGTCCTGGTCGTGGATCGAGAACGAGATACGTGAGAACTTTAGCCGCGCTCGCCGCCGCGCCTTCTTAAATCGCATGATTGCCCGTCTCAATCGTACTTCGAACGACCTGCTGCCGCTGAATGAAGTACGTTCACGCATTCGCGTGCGGGGGCAGCATTTTCTGGGTTTACAATCGATTCCGGTACAGCAGATTGTCGGAAGCGAAGGACGATATACCGACTTTGACCGTCAGTTTCTGCCGCTGCGGGCCAGCCTGAAAGAACGCTGGCTGAGCATTGATCGCGCACACTTTGAAGATGTGAATCTGCCACCGGTTGATCTGTATAAGATGGGGCAGATTTATTTTGTGCGTGATGGGAACCACCGTGTGTCGGTGGCGCGGCAGCAGGGGCAGGAGTTCATCGATGCTTATGTGACGGAACTGGATATTGAGGTGCCGCTTTCAACCAACTTGAGCGTGCACGATCTGTTGTTGAAGGAAGAATACAGCGATTTCCTGGAGTGGACCAACCTGCGCCACCTGCGCCGCGATGCCGAGATCGAGTTCAGCGAATTAGGAGGCTACCTGACGCTCGTAACCCATATCAATGCACATCGTTACTATATGGGTCTGGATTATGGGCGCGAGGCCAGCATTGAAGAGGCGGTGGTCGATTGGTATGACCATGTCTATATGCCCGTCGTCCAGGTCATTCGTGAACAGCGTGTGCTGGCGGCGTTTCCGGGGCGCACCGAGGCCGACCTATACCGCTGGGTGATGGACCACCGCTGGTATTTGCGCGAACGCAACAACGGCACCGACCCCGGCCCCCATACCGCGACCCTGGATTATGTGGAGCATTTTGGCGCAAGGGGTTGCGCCAGATGACCGAGCGGTTGCTTTCGAATGCCTTTGCGGTGATGCTGCCGGAGCGGGTGGCATAGCGATATGAACCGAGTGTATATGATGGGGAGTGCCCGGTGGGGCGCTCCCTTTTTTTAAATGCGGTCACCCTTCTTCAGATTGCAACGGCGGCACAGCAACTGTATGTTATTGAGAGTACTGGCCCCTCCTTTGCTGAAAGGAATGATGTGATCATATTCCAGATAATCGCTAGCACCACACTCAACACAACGCCCCTGATCGCGGTTGTACACGGCGATACGAACATTATTCGGAACATGACGCGACATCTCTCCATTGGTGGGCGTAAAGAGTTGCCTCCTATCGATGCGTACCAACGTTTCGATAATAGAGGCCGCTTCTAGTGAATTGGGCACGACATAGAAGCCATTGCCCCGCTTGACCGTTAACTCCAGGGTGATGCCGTCAGTCTCAGTGTTGACCCGTAGAATAAATCTATGTTTGACCGACCATCCTCCTGAACCTGATAAAAAGTGCACCTGTTGACTAGTAACAATAAGCTGACCCGGTACCAGATCGGTGGCGCGTTTCGTTACTCTCTGGAATGCCGCCTGTGTCTGATAATGGCATATCTCACCTGCATCCAGATGAACATCGGGTTTTGTAATTGTAGGCAAATGCCCCTGGCGTATGCGCGTGATATGTTGAAAATAGTTCATCTGGTTGAGTAAAGGCTGTGCCACATCATCAGGGATCATTAACAATTCTTTCAGTCGCAAGATTTCCTGAACGTCTTGCATGCTGAGTTGCCCGCCATCTGCAAACGACAGGAGCAGAGTACGGTCAAGGAAGGCCAGTGCGTCGCTCCGCACAAAGCTCAGCGCTTCGGGTAGCGGCACACGGTCCAACTGACAGCCATGCTCAAGATTGCTCCACTCTTCGGGTGATAATATGCTATCTGATGCATATTTGAGAAACGCGTGTCGGAATTGCTGCAAGGACTTGGCAACTTCACGCTCACACTTTCCGCAACGGCCCATTTCCTTGTTAAAATTAAATCGTTCCAGCAAGCCAATTTCTTTACTACATCGGACACAAACCTGTTGATTGGAACGCGGTGTCGCCGTTGTAGTAGGAGATGGGGGTGTTGCAATTGGGCGGGGTAGCCGGCTCAACATCTGCGTAGCACGCCGCCCTGCCTCAGTGTGAGGATTGATTACACGCGCACGTTCAAGATATTCACGTTTCATCGCAACATCATCGATGCAGGTCGATAGCCAGATCCAGCTATACTGGTTATTTGGCTCCATCTGGGTTGCTTTGAGAAAAAGCTGATGGGCTTTTGTTTTGTCGCCTGCTTTATGAGCAACCATGCCCTGTTCCATTACATCTTTGAAAAGCATAGATTACCTCTCTAGATACACTCTATAACGGCAGGGAAATCCCCCTCCCTATAGTTAGTAACCAAACGCCCAAATTTTTTACAACAGGGCGAGGCCACACCCGCC
>JAAUSQ010000423.1 GCA_012033195.1 Chloroflexaceae bacterium | reverse complement strand
CCGGTGCGTGCGAGAGCTACTCATCTTACAATAGTGCCCAACTTTCGCATGTCTACAGCGATGATTGGTACCTCACCGGCTTCTCGGTGCGCGAAGATTATGGCTCCGACTTGGGCATTATCATAGAAGACCCGGCCTACGATACCGACACGACAGATGCCCAACTGTTGGTACTGGCGAACAATCTTTCAACGACATTTGCCTATAGTGCCGATATGACGGTGCAGGATATTTATGACACCATAGACCGCGATGTGCAACCTACGGCACTGGACGAAGATGGCGTATCCCATACCAATGCTTTCCAGGTTGAGGTGAGCAGCTATACTACACTAGATAACCTGCTCGCTGCCACCGCCACCTCCTCAGATTTGCAGGAGAGCGTGACGCTGGCAGCCCTAGAAACCTATTTGAGCAATACAGCCCAGGCAAATACCTACTACTCGCTCGTGCTTGCCCGCAATGATGTTGCCCGCACGGTTTCAATGGAAGATGTCAATTCCTATATGGCGGTGACAACCAGTAGCGGTGATATGGATATTGTCATAGATTTTAGTGGAGCCACAACCAACAGCAGTTCGTCATCGTTGGCGGCGGCGCAACAAATGACCACCCATACGATTAGTATGAGCCACTACGAATACCTGGGCAAGGTGGCCGATAGTGTGGATTGGGCCAGTGTGTCGCTGGAAGATTTCCTGGATTGGCTGGAAGACAACAGCGATGTTGACAGCATGACAGCGGATGACTTTGCCGAGCTGAATATTGCCTATACCGATGAAAATAAGAACACAATGTTTAATCTGGTGATGCTGTTTTACGCATCACTCTACTACGGGGCATCCAATGTTGTTGCGCTAGATAATGATGCTCTGTATGACAACGACGTATCTACCGATCTCATCTTCTATGCCCAAATTGCACGCAAGGTGGCGTATGCGGTAACGTATGCGTATGTTGGGCTTACAACGGGCTATATTTTGGATTTTGCACAGGAAACCATAAAAAACTACGCTGAACTATCACTGGCATACAAAACGGGATACATCAGTATGGCTATTGTTGGAGCCGCGCTCATGGCATTTGCCCTGTATATGCAAATGTCAAGGTCAAGCGATGGCGAGAGCGGAAATAATTTCAGTTTGTCAGTCAAGGTACCGGTTGGTATCGCTCTCGGAGGCGCTCTTCTGTATTTCAAGGTGTTGAAGCCAGCATACACCGTAATGAAGATTGTCAAGAAGGTGTTTATTGAAGGGCAGACCCTGGTTTCTGCTGCAGAAAAATACTTGAAGGGCTACAGTGTCTCATTGAAAGCCAATGTCGTAGCGACGGTCATCCTGGCAATTGCGCTCATTACGGCCTTTATCGTATCGGTACTTTCCTCGGGCATCGCCTATGGGAGCATCGCCTATGATACGCTCCTCGCGTATACGATAGCGTCGCTCATTGTCGCCATAGTGATGACTGCTCTATCACTGATTCCGATTGTAGGACAGATCATTACCGGCATTATCATGTTGATTGACATGATTGTCTGGTTGATCACCGGCACGACAGCAACCGAACAAGTTACGCAATATCTGGCCGAAGCTCTCTATAGCGTCAATGTGATGACCGAGTTTGACGATGCAGCATATAGCGACATGGACATTGATCTCGTCAATGAAGAAGACGGCTATATTGATGGCAATGCGATTCAGATAACCCAATCAATCACCTCAACTGTGCGCCATGTAGATCCCGATGTCAATTTTAACTTTGCCTTCTTTGCCGCAGCAGGTCCTTTCATTGGCATTACGGCGGCGGCAGCAGCAGCCGACTATGCGATCCGTCTAGCGGTTATCGAGAGTTTCTACACGCGTGACAACATCCGCAATGTTGCAATGGAATATGAACTGTCGAACAGTGAGGAAATGGATAAGGTCTCGAAAGGGTATAACGATGACGAGTGGACCGTAACCGATAACTCTGCGGGCTACAAGTATCAGGCAACCAAAACCGATACGGTTGTAAATACCTTTGATCTCAAGACCGGTATCAACTTCCACCCCGCGGCTTACCTCAACTATGCCTATGCCGTGCCCACCGTAGCATGCTGGACATTTGCCGCCGATTGTGATGTGGAATGGTCAAAAGATGCGGTAAATGGTAGCGACTATGGCGAAGGTCTCTCGTATGATACTATTCCCTGCCACGCTGGATGAATTTTTGACGATGGGGTCACGCGATGGCGCGTTGTATCTCGGATGGGACGAAAGTTTCGAGACTATTGCAGACCCGGATGGCGACGAGTTGCTCGCTGGAGCAGTCAACGGGAATGATCCCGATGATACGACATGGGACACCGATAGCGATGGTCTGTCGGACCTGTTTGAACTCGAACAGCAAGAAAATGGCTATTATTTCGACCCAACAGACAGCGACAGCGACGATGACATGGTGCCCGACAGTGAAGAGGTGTTGTTTGGTAGCAACCCGGCCAACGAAGATAGCGATGGCGATGGGCTATACGACTGTGAAGAGGTGTACCATCAACTTCGTAGCAGTACGGAACGCGCAAATTGTGACAGCTTCGTGGCAAGCCGCACCGGCGGCGCACGCACCGGCGGTGGCTGGAAGGTTCGACTTGGTGGTGATGGTTCAACCCAATATGTGGTGGCTACGTCCGACCCGACAGACCACGATTCCGATGACGATGGTCTCAACGATCTTGCAGAATACGACCTGCGCGAGAAAGGGTATCATCCCAATGTTGAAAACGACGTGCCACTGGCAATAGTCTCAACCTTGCTCGATGCACAAGGGAATGAAAAGGCTGATTTCTATGTTGGCTCCGGCACGAAGGTGACGCTGAAGAATGTGCTCAGCACCAACCTGACCGGCAGCGATAGTGCAACCGTCTGGAATAACTCGCTGCAAGTAGATATGGATGATGGACTGGGCGGCGCAAGCAAGACCTGGAATCTGGACATTGCCAACGACGAAAATGCAACCGTGACGTATGATTTACCGTTCCTACCGGAACCCAGATGGCACCTATGAAGTTGTGAATACAATGGTTTGCCCCTGCA
>JAAUSQ010000053.1 GCA_012033195.1 Chloroflexaceae bacterium | reverse complement strand
TCCAGCATCTGGTCGGGGACAGGCGATGTAAAACTTCACCGGGGCAGGCCGCATCCAGCATCCCGCGCCCGACGAAGCCGCCGTGCATTGGTTCGTGCCCACTGCCACCGCCCGAAATGACGCCCACCTTGCCCTGCACGGGTGCATCGGCCCGTACAACGTAGTGCGGGCTGTAATGCACTTTAATCAGGTCGCTGTGCGCCGCTTCCATGCCAGCCAGCGAATCGGTAACAACACCCTCAACGGTATTGATCAGTTTCTTCATAACAACACCTCGCTCTGTTGTGTAGATGACTATGCAGCCGGAAGGATAAAGATATTTGCGAGCACGCCTGCAATCGCACCACCGATCAGCGGCCCAACCACCGGAATCCACGAATAGCCCCAGTCGGAGTCGCCCTTGCCCGGAATAGGCAGGATCGCGTGGGCAATCCGTGGTGCAAGGTCACGGGCCGGGTTGATAGCATAGCCGGTCGGCCCACCAAGGCTAAGGCCGATACCCCAGACCAGCGAAGCCACCAAGTACGGGCCAAGGTTCGAGGCCGGACTGATGCCACTCTGGAAAGGACTGAAGATTGAGAAGACCACAAACACCAGCACGAAGGTGCCGATAATCTCACTGATGAGATTGGTGCCCGTATTACGAATAGCCGGCCCGGTGCTGAAGCTGGCCAGCTTCAGGCCAGGGTCGCGCGTTTCGCCCCAGTGCGGCAGGTAATGCACATACACCAGCACTGCGCCGATGAATGCACCGATAAACTGCCCGATCACCTCCATCACAAACACCCCAGGGTCACCGCCGCGTACCAGCACCGCGATACTCACCGCCGGGTTGAGCGCTGCGCCACCACTGCCGGTTGCCTGGGCCACAAACACGCCCGCCATAACCGCAAAACACCAGCCTGCTGTGATGACAATCCAGCCAGCATTCTGGGCCTTCGACTTTTCGAGCAGTACGCCCGCGACGACACCGTTACCAAGCAATACCAGTATCATCGTGCCCAACAACTCACCGATCAATACACCCATGGTATCTCCCTTGAATACAGAAAGGCTTACACCTGGCCTGACTTAACCACGTATTTCGATGGTGAAATGTCCTATCAACCCTACTTTGTTACGTTTTCTGGTAGAAAACTCCTGATACAACAAAGGGTAGGGTGCTATTAAGTTATGGTAACTATTGGTAAGGATACTTTACTGAGGATTGCAACGATGTTTATGCAGGAACAACGCCACCTGCCTGTACAACATGCAGAAAGACAGGCCACATAGCCCTGCTGGTGCATCTTTGCAACCCACATTCAAAAAAATACGACACCATACCTTATCGTTTATGATGAGGTATTATGTATCGTTATACATAAGAAAAGTACAAACTTGTGAAGTTTTGGTTGTTTTCCGTCTCTTCTTCGTTAAGATTAGCACACTTTTGTATGGCTGTCAATGAGATGTCGAGGATTTATACAGTTTGTTACAAGTGTCACAACTTTTATTGATTTTTTTAGAACCATAATAACTCTTAGAAGAAGGGGATCAACCCTGTTCTTCGGCACGCATGCGTTGGATGTGCGCCTCAATTGTGCGGAGTGCATCTTGCAGGCGGGCATCATCTTCCGGCGCAAGCGAGGTGTGCAGCAGGGTGCCGCCAAATTGCCCCAGTTCCGGCAGCACTTTATCAAGCGTAACCTTGCGGACAAGCATAAAAATCGCTGAGGTACTCGGTTGCAACCGGCTGCTGATATCGCGGATAAACACATCATCAATGCCAATATCAGCATAGTGCCCCCCGACCGCCCCACCCATGCCCCGGCTGCCGTACCCCAGCAGTGGCAGCGCCAGCGCACCCGGCCCGGCGAGGGGAATACTCAGCACCATGCCAAGCAGCAAACCCCACCATGCGCCGCCCGCCGCGCCTGCCGCCGTCAGATCATGGGACTGATGCAGGGTCAGCTTGCCGTGCTCATCCTTCACCACCACCACCGCATCATCCAGATCGATCAGGTGCTCGGTCTGCAACTCGGCCAGTGTCTGGAGCACTTCGGTTGCACGGTACTCATCTTCAAATGCCAATGCAATCAAATCACTCATATCATTTCTCCCTTCGTTAGCCTTCGTCGGCCTGGGTAGCACGCTGCCGATTGAGCATCTCAGCATGATGGATTGTCGCCGCCAGCTTTTCTTCGGCATCGTGCGCCAGCGAAGAATGCAAGATAACGCCTTCGTACGCACCGAGTTCGGGCAGTACCTTTTCAAGGGTGACCTTGCGAACAAGCAAGAAGATTGCCGACGTACCCGGCCCAAGCCGCGAACTTACCGCAGTAATAAAATCGTCTTTGATACCCAGATCGGCATAGTGACCGGAGATAGCGCCCCCCGCCGCGCCCGCCAATGCCCCCACAAACGGCAAGCCAAACACCATCCCAAGCAGCAAGCCCCACAGAGTGCCGCCCGCCGCGCCTGCCGCCGTCAGGTCGAGCGTCTGATGGAAACGCAGGTTGCCGCGTTTGTTGCGCACCACTACCACCGCATCATCCAGATCGATCAGGTATTCGTGTTCCAGGCGGCGCAATACATTCAGTACTTCATTGGCACGATGTTGGTCGCTAAAGGAAATAGCAATCAGATCGCTCATTCAACCGTCTCCTTCCGATAACGCGCATGCTTTCTGCTGCGTCGCAGGGCTGCCGCAATAGCCGCCTGCAGCGTACTGTAGGTGATGATGGTACGCAAGTCAACCCCCAGTTCCACCAGAGTCTGTGCAATGCGGGGCCGGATGCCCGACAGTATCAGCTCTGCACCAAGAAGTTGCGCGGCCTGTGCCGCTCGAATCAGGTTATCCGCAATCTGCGTGTCAATCTCCTGCACCCCGGTAATATCAAGAATAGCAACGGCTGCACGATGCATAGCAATGCCTTCAAGCAGTGTTTCGGTCATCTGCTGCGCTCGTTCGGCATCAATCCCACCAATCAACGGCATCATGACTACATGATCGGCAATCGGGAGCAGCGGTGTCGAGAGTTGGCGCAAGACATTACGTTGCGCCTCCACAACCTGCTGCTGCATATTGGTAATATCAATCGCTACCACACCGATACCGTGCACTTCGCCGTCGTCATCAAAGATCGGAAACTTGACCGATGAAAAGATATGTGGCTCATTGTCTATTAACAACACCTCTTCCACCGTGATGGTTTGGCGAGTCAGTACTACTTCGCGGTCGTTGCTGCGAAGTTGCTGGGCGATGTCTGACGGGTAAATATCAACCGTCGTTTTGCCGATTACTTCATCGGGCGCACGCTTGAGGAGTGCTATATAATGGTCGTTGACCATCATATACCGCCCATGTAAGTCTTTCATAAACATCACAACAGGGCTATTTTGCATAAAGCCCTGTAAAAAGGCGTAGTTGCGACTCAGTTCAATGCTTTGCTGTTCGAGTGCATGCTGTAGCGCAGCATTAGAATGCTCAAGTTCTTCGAGTTGTCGGCGTAGTTCAACAATCTCGGCCTGTAAATTTGGAACCGTGGGAACTGTACTATGCATTGCTATTCGACCCCATTTGGTGGTACACTCTTGCCCTCGTTAGTATACCAGATCGTGCCCTTCTATTTGCCTCAAAGTACCTGTTCCTACTCCATTCTTTTTTAGAACATCTGCTACAATATGTGTAGATACACTCTTTTGCTGGAGCATACTCAGATGGCTACCCTGTATTATGTAATAGACCCGATGTGTAGCTGGTGCTGGGGCTTTCGTCCGGTGATGGATGAAGTGCTTTTGCGCCTGCCCGACGATATACAGCTACGATATATTATGGGGGGGTTGGCTCCCGATACCGAACGCCCGATGCCCGCCCTGATGCAGCAGAAGTTGCAAGACACGTGGCGGTTGGTGGCTGAGCGTACTGGCGCGACATTCAATTTTGAGTTCTGGAAGCGTTGCAAGCCGCGCCGCGCCACCTACCCCGCCAATCGTGCGGTGCTTGCGGCAGGGTTGCAGGGTAAACCCCATGTTCCCGCAATGATAGCGGCTATTCAGCAGGCCTACTATGTGCAGGCCCGCAACCCGTCCGATACCAAAACATTGATTGAACTGGCGGGCGAGATCGGCCTGGATGCGGTGCGCTTTGCCCGCGACCTGGAATCGCAGGCAGTGCAGGAGCGCTTTGAGGCCGACCTTGCACTGGCGCGGCACCTGGGCATTCAGGGCTTCCCAAGCCTGCTGTTGGAACAGGATGGACACTTCCGCTGGATCGCGTATGGCTATGCACCCGCCGCACCGGTCGTGGCACGGTTGCAGCAGGCAACCGCAACCTTACAACCCTGACCTCTTCCTGGCGGTCGTTGGTTGGCTGGCAGACCGCTGCGAATGAACGGTATTTGTGGATAATTGCAACGATGAGCGGGGCAAAGCAAGCCACCGCAGTGACAGGGAGCAGGCATGAAGGTAGCAGTCTTTACGGAAACATTTTTGCCCAAGATTGATGGAGTAGTCAGCATTCTGTGTTTGATGCTGCAACGGCTCAACGAAAAAGGTCATCAGGTGTTGTTGTTTGGCCCTCCTGGTGGGCCAGAAGAGTATGCTGGAGCCGAGATTTTTGGTGTGGGGGGGCCACGCCTCCCGTTTTACCCCGAACTGCGTATTAATATTCCGCGCAAACGGGTCTGGGAACGTATCCAGGAATTCCGGCCCGATCTGGTGCATGTGGTCAACCCCTTCTTTCTGGGGCCGTTTGGTCTGTCGTACGCCCGCCGCCTGAATGTGCCCATTGTGGCATCGTATCACACCGATGTACCGCGTTATGTTCGGCACTATGGCGGGCCGTTTGGCGCAGTGGTCGAGCCTGTGTTCTGGTCGTATCTGCGCACCCTTCACAATCAGGCCCATCTCAATTTGTGCCCTTCGACCACCACCCTTAAAGACTTGCGTGACCACGGTTTTAGCCGGGTACGCTGGTGGAAACGTGGGATTGATACCGAACTGTTCAGCCCTGGCCCACGCGATGCGGCAATGCGCCATCGCCTGACCGACGGCAACCCGGACGATTTCTTGATCTTGAATGTGGGTCGCCAATCGCCCGAAAAGAGCCTCGACACAATGCGCGATAACATCTTCAAGATACCGGGGGTACGGCTGGCAATGGTAGGCGGCGGCCCTGGTCACGAGCAACTCAAGGAATACTATCGCAGCACGCCAACCGTCTTCCCAGGTTATCTGCGTGGTGCCGAACTGGTGAGCGCCTATCGTGCCGCTGATCTGTTCCTGTTTCCCTCCACGACGGAAACATTCGGACTGGTGGCCCTGGAAGCGATGGCATGCCATACACCCGTGATTGCCGCACGTGCTGGCGGTGTGCTCGATATTATCACCGATGGCGCAAACGGCTTCCTCTTTGATCCCCAAGCGCCTTCGCAGATGACCAATCTAGTCCGCCGCCTGAAAGACAACGCGACGCTGCGCCAGGAAATCAAAGACAATGGATTGGCGCACGCCCGTAGCCGCTCGTGGCAGGCCACTATGGATCAGCTTGTTGATTATTATCATCTGGCAACCCGGCTATTTAACCAAGTCGCGAGCCGCCGCCGTCGCCGTCAGGTCAAACGGGTCTAGTCCGGCTGGAGCAACACAATACCCCCTCTCTGGTGTGGAGAGGGGGCACTTGGCTGCGACACGCTGCAACAAGGTAGCGTATTAATTATCCGTCTTGCGCCAGTCCACGTTGGGCATAATCAGGTGGCGTTGATACGGTGCTTGTACTGCTGCACCACGTGGATCACCGACTCAAGCAGCGTTTCGTTCAGGTAGTGTGGCTGCAAGCCAAGGTCGAGCAGATTGGTGTTGATGGCATTGTAATAATGCTGCTCCAGTTCGACACGCGGGTTGGGCAGGTGGTCAATCGTCACCGAAAGACCAATCTCCTTGCCCGCCTCCTGGACGGCCTTCGCCAGATCCATCACACTGAACTGCTCGGTAAACTGGTTGAACACGCGATACTCGCCGCGATCTGCCGGATTCATAATCGCCAGTTCCACACAGGCCAGCGTATCACGAATATCGAGGAAGCCGCGTGTCTGCCCGCCCTTGCCATACACCGTGAGCGGCTCACCCGCGACGGCCTGCACCAAAAAGCGATTGAGCACCGTACCAAACACGCCATCGTAATCGAAGCGGGTACGCAGGCACTCGTCCATCAAGATCTCGTCGGTATCGGCACCATACACCACGCCCTGGTTCAGGTCGGTCGCCCGAACACCCCAGATGCGGCAGCAGAACATAATATTGTGGCTATCGTGAACTTTTGACAGATGGTAGAACGATCCAGGCTGTTTGGGGTATGGTAATCGGTCAGTTCGACCTTTGTGTGTAATGGTAATAAAGCCTTCTTCAATATCAATATTTGGCGTACCATATTCACCCATAGTACCAAGCTTGACCAGATGGCAATCGGGCACATGTTCGGCAATCGCATACAATACATTCATGTTGCCAACAATATTATTCACCTGGGTGAAAACGGCGTGTTTCCGGTCGATCATCGAATAGGGCGCGGCGCGTTGCTCGCCATAGTGGACCATCGCTTCTGGCTTGAACTCGCGGATCACTGGCTCAAAAAAGTCGTAATCGGTCAGGTCACCGACATACACAGCAATATCTTTGCCTGCTAACGACTTCCAGCACATAACGCGCTCCTGAAGGGAAAGGATCGGTACCAGGCTCTCGGCCCCGAATTCAAAGTCCCAGGCTCGCCGCGCCATATTATCGAGAACGGCAACCTCATGACCACGCTGAGAGAGATGCATTGCAGTGGGCCACCCCAGATAGCCGTCACCGCCCAGAACAAGAATGCGCATAGAATGCTCCTTCTTCACAAGTTTGTTTCCGTAATTGTCCAATAGAGAGTATGTACTATGATGCCAGAAGTGAATTGTGCTGATTATAACATTGTCTGGATGCACCTGGATGTAGCATACAACACCAGCGCATCGGCCACGCCGGTAGACGTGCTGCGGTAGGGCATTGACTATTGCTGGCTGTTCTTAATAGCACGTTCATAGTATAACAGCTTTGTAAAGCCGACTATTAGCAGGCCGAGCCATTCTGGAAGCAACGTGTTCCATTCGCTTTGCCAACCCTGAATAATTTGTCGCCCCGCATGGGATGTGGTATACTGCTCGCACATTCGCTCCTGCCACAAGGCCCGATAGGTATGTCACATCAATGCGATTCGCTGCGGAAGCAACTTGCTAACCTGGAAGAAAACCTGCGGCTTATTCAGGAACGCAAAAGCGAATATGTGCTCCAGACCGATATTCCGCTCAACTTGCTCAAAGAAGAGCGTCGGGTTACCAGCGAGATCGCTGGCCTGCGCGAGCAGATAAGCAATTGTGAAGCCAGCCGCATCCATCCTTTTTATGCCAACCCTGTCCACCTCGATAAAACACTGCTCCAGGCCTACGAAAATATCGCCCATATCTGGGTTACAGAATCTGTTGATCTGATACAGCAGCGTCAGCCGATTAACCTTGCAAATGCCGATAGGTTGCGTGTGCTGGCCGAATTGGAGGGGCGCGGCACTGCGAGTCTTGCCATTGCGCCCGATAATAACACTCTTGCGGCAGGCTGGTTCAATGGCAGTGTGGTCGTGTGGAGCCTCACCAACCTCGCCACGCTGACCATCCTGGGGCAGCACACGGTACCCGCCGCGCCCGTCTATGGCGTGGCCTTTTCCCCCAATGGCAAATGGCTGGCCTCGGCCTCGCGTGATACCACCGTGCGTGTGTGGGATCTGACACAGGGCACGCCGCCCAGTATCCTCAAAGAACATAAACGCGGCATCAAGGGCCTTGCTTACGATCCGACCGGGATGACGCTGGCTTCGGCTTCGTCGGATGCAACGGTACGGCTGCATAAAGTTATCCAGGGCAAGCCCATCACGGGATCGTCGGGCCGCATTCTCAAGCACAACAATATCACGGTGGGCAGTCTCAGCTTTGCGCCCGATAATCGAGTACTGGCGTGTGGATTGGTGACGGGTGAGGTGTGGTTATGGCAGTGGCGGCAACACAAGACATGGCCCTGGGATCGGAACAACCTGACGGTGCGCCGCCTGCGCGAACACCGCGACGCAGTGGCCTGTGTTGCGTTCAGCCCCGATGTGCGCTTGCTCGCAACTGGTTCATTTGATCATACTGTGCAACTGTGGGACGTAGGGCAGGGCAAACCGCGTTATCAGCCGTTCCATCACGATAGTGTGGTCTTGAGTGTGGCGTTCTCTCCCGATGGGCAAATGCTGGCATCCGGGGTGCAGGATGGACACATCTATCTGTGGGATGTGCAACGCGGCACACCGCTGCGCCGCTTGAAGGGCCACAGCCTCGCTGTAAACAGTGTGGCATTTGCTCCCGATGGGGCGCACGCTGGCTTCTGGATCGTCCGACCATACCGTGCTGCTGTGGGGTGTGCTTTAGCGCACAAGGGCGAGATGCTACCCTTCCCGTACTGCCAGCACCTCGCGGGCAATCTCTTCGCCTTTGCCTTGCGGCAGATAGATATAGCGCCCACCAAGCCACTCGGCAAGCTGGCGGGCCTCGCCGCGTGAGAGGAAGCTGCGCTGTGTATCGATAACGACCGCGCCCACACCGGCGGCCCGTAACCGCCCTGCCAGCCGTTGCACCTCGCTGCGGGCCTGCGTCAGCCGCTCCTCCCGGCTCAGTGCCGGGTCGTTCTGTAGGGCTACATTGGGCCGCCCGTCGGTAATCAGGACAAGCGTTGTGTGGTGAATGCCCCGACTGCGGGCCTGATCAGCAAGCTGATAGGCCGCCAGCAACGCCGCCGCCAGCGGTGTGCCGCCGCCAGTGGGCAGCGTATCCAGCGCACGCTTGGCAAGTTCGACACTCTGCGATGGCGGCAGGAGCAGTTCGGCCTGTTCGCCGCGAAAGGCCAGCAGCGCCACCTGATCGCGGTGGACATAGGCCTGCTGCAACAGTGCCCCGACCGCGCCTTTGGCCTGCCGCATCCGGTGCAGCGCCATCGAGCCGCTTGCATCTACCAGAAAGCAGAACAGGGTACCCGCCTTGCTGCGAAACTGCTTGATATGCAGATCATCGGCCCGCAGATACAGCCGCCCCGTTGCCGATGCAGTTGGTTGCTCGGCAGCACGCAGCCGTTGCCAGGGAGCCGCCGCCCGCAGCGTTGCCACCACATCGAGCCGACCGCTACCGGGCAAACCGGGCACCGAACGAATATGCCGCCCACGCTTGCCGGTGGTGCTGCCCCGCGAGCCACTGCGCCCACTGCGCCGCACCGTGAAGGGCGTATCGAGCACATCCGGCGGCACATCGGCTTCGAGCGCTGCCAGCACCAGTGCTTCAATCGCTTGCGGTTCGGGCATTTCGTGTGGCTGCTCAGGCGGTGTGTCCTGATTGGTTGTCTCGTCCGACTCGTGCTGCTCATCGGTGGATTGGTCGGGTGGGGCCGGTTCAGGTGGGGTTGGCGGTTGCGCCTGCTGTTCGAACTGCGGCACACGAGTTGCGCGTGGTAGCAGCACATAGCGCACTGCAAGCTCCAGATCGCTCGCCTCGACAGTGTCGCGCTCTGCCAGGGCCGCCGCCGCGAGTGCTGCACGAGTGGCAAAAATATCGGCACGGTGTCCTTCCACACCCAGCGCCAGCGCCGAGGTTGCCAGTTGCTCAATCATGGCATCGGCAATGCTCACAGCAGGCAGCATCTCGCGGGCCGCACTGATGAGCGCCCGCAGCAGCGCCTCTTCATCGTGCCACGCATGCCAGTCGGGAGCATCGGCACCACCCTCGCGCAGCAGCCAGTTGTGCTGCACTGTCCTGACCCGTGCTTCAGTCGAAGCCTGTGTGAGCGGCGCGACAATCAACCCCACCCGGTCGAGCAGGTGACGGCGTGGCGGGCCTTCGGCGGGGTCGTAGGTGGCGAGCAATGCAAAGTGGGCCGCCTCGGTGCGGCTCAATCCTTCGCGCTCAATGCGTACCACGCCCGTATCCATCGCCGCGAGCATATGGTTGAGGCTGCTCTCTTCCAGCAGATTGATGCCATCAACATAGAGCAACCGGTTGTTGGCACGTGCACAACCCACCGCGATAGCTGCGCTGTCCGGTTGCCAGGGTCGCTTCAAGATCCAGGCCGCCCAGCAGCCGATCTTCGGTTACGCCAACTGGCACTTCAACCAGTGGCGGCGTGTCATCGGTTCCGGCGAGTAGGTGGGCATAGCTGCGTACCAGCGTACTCTTGCCTGTCCCTGCACCTGCCGCCAGCACTACCCCGCCCAGCAGCGGATCAACCGCTAGCAACAGCAGGGCGCGGCGGGCATCATCCAGCCCGACCAGGGCCGGGAAGGGGAGTGTACGTGTTATGTCAATAGATGGTATCACAACGCTGTTCTGTCTCTTATGGTCAGGCCAGCACGTCGTCCACAACCTGCCGAATGCGCTCGTCATCGTCCTGCATTTCGAGCGGGTCTTTCCGCAGGCGGTGGCGCAGTGCCAGCACCGCCACGCGGCGCACATCGGCGGCGGTGACGGTTTCGCGCTTCTCGAAGGCTGCCAGCGCCGTCGCCGCACGGCTGATGGTCAATTCGCCACGATGCCCGTCTACCGCCAGACGCACACAGATTTCGGCAATCTGATAGAGCACCGCATCGGACAGTTCCACGGTGGGCAGGCGCTTCTGGGCCGCCTTGGTCTGGCGGCGCAGACGGTTCTGCTCTTTCTCCCAGGCTCCCGCAAACGCCACACTATCGGCATCGTAGGCGCGGCGGCGCTTGACAATCTCCACCCGTTCGGCAACATCGGTCAGGGTGACAATGCGGGCATGCAGCCCGAAGCGGTCGAGCAACTGCGGGCGCAGGTCGCCTTCTTCCGGGTTGCCGCTGCCCACCAGCACAAAGCGGGCCGGATGCCGAATACTGATACCTTCGCGTTCAACAAGGTTCACCCCACTCGCCGCCACATCCAGCAGCACATCCACCAGATGATCTTCGAGCAGGTTCACTTCGTCGATATACAGAAAGCCGCGATTGGCCCGCGCCAGCAAGCCGGGTGCAAACGACTGCACCCCCTGGGTCAGCGCCCGCTCAATATCGAGCGTGCCACAGATGCGGTCTTCGGTTGCGCCAAGCGGCAGATCGACCACGGGCACGGGCACACTCAGCGCACGTCGCTTGCGGGTGCCGTTGCACTGTTCGCACAGGCCGGCGGGCCGTTCGGGAGCGCAGTTGTAGGGACAGCTTGCCACCACCCGCACCGGTGGCAGCAGCGCCGCCAGCGCACGCACGGCAGTCGACTTGGCGGTGCCACGGTGACCCATCACCATCACGCCGCCAATGCCCGGATCGACGACACACAACAGCAGCGCTAGCTTCAGTTCAGTCTGCCCGACAATGGCGGTAAATGGATATGGTGCAGATGCGGCAGGCGGGTGCGGCACCTCATCAGCTTCCGGCTCATCCGAAAAGGCTGGCTCGGTGGGTTCTGCAATGCCAGCCACATCTGCAATTGCCTGTTCAATAGCTCTCTCCTCTATCGTTCGTAGCTCGTACTGTGCCCTGCCAACGGTCGCTGCTGCACGACACAAAGCGACCCTGGCGGATTGCCTGCTACGATATCAGCAGCGCCAGGGCCAGCCACCAACCGACAATGGGTACAAAACAGCACTTGACCTATTCGTGCTTGCTTTTAATCGGGCGACCAATCGCACTGCCCGAGGTGGGCTTGCGGCGTGCACCGCGCAATCGCTCGGCAAAGGCCGTGATGTTGGTAAAATAGAAGCTTGTGACCAATGCCACTACGGTTACAATGAGTGATGTCCAGCACAGAAAATTTGGTGTAATCGGGCCGATTGCCTGAGTAAGCTCCATATATGACTCCTGTTTCTAACGCTGTCCCGCTGATACTCCCGTCATCTTCCGAGACTTTTTTGGTTATATATGAAAATTCTTACTTCTATTTTACCACACCTGACAAGAGCACGTACACGCCCTGTCAGTACAGTAAAGCAGGTATCAGAGATAGTATACCCACTTCTCCAACACCTGCCAACTGCTGCAAGAATATTGATCAGCGGTACATGGGCGAGGCAGGCCGCCGCAGGTCAACATAGGTATAATGTTCGCCGCTTTGCTTCAGGGCCGCCAGAATTGCGAGCTTGCTATCCAGTTCGGTCTCGTTGCCCAGGCAGATGGTCAGGTTGCCATCGATTGTCAGTACCAGGCCGCGCTTGGGGTCGCGGTCGGCTTCGGTAACATACATGCCCAGATCGCGGCTCAGCCGATTGACAATTGCACGGGTTGGCGCGTCCATCTGCCCTGCGCTATGCACTTCCATCACATCCAGGCTCAGCACGGGGATGGACTTCACAACACGGTTGCCGAACAGGTCATCGGCTGATGCCCCATCGGGCACAATATCCGGTTCTGCTGCACCAAACACCCGCAAAAACGCATCGTAGGGCAGCGGGTTTACATCGTCCATATTAACCGGCGGCGTGGTGCGCGTGATGATCTGTTTCGCCAGCGTATCGAAAATTGCATGAAAGCGGTCATCAATCAGCGCAAGCTGGCAGGCGTCCGCCAGTTCGCGGATCTTACGGTCGAGCGGAATGTGGGCCAGCACGGGCAGGTTGGCGCGTTCGGCATACGCTTCGGCAACACCGCTGCCATCGTCGCGGTTAATCACCAGACCGAGCACCCGCGTGCGCCCGCCCATCGAGGCAAAGTATTTGGCGGCACTGGTAATATTGTTGGCAGCATAGAGGCTCTGGCGGTCGTTGCCGCACAGAATGATGACCTCTTCGGCCAGCGAGCGCGAGAGCGGCGTTGCAAAGCCACCGCACACCACATCGCCCAGGAAGTCCATCACAACATAATCGAGCGCCCACTGACTGAGGCCAAACTTCTCCAGTGTATCAAAGCCAAAGGTGATGCCGCGCCCACCACAGCCGCGCCCCACTTCGGGGCCGCCGATCTCGCAGCCAAACACCGAAGCCTGCCCGCCCATAATCAGTGTTTTAAAAATCACATCGCTAACAGCAAGGTCGGCCTCGCGGCCTTCTTCTTTGAACTGCCGCCACGTATCACCGAGCGTGGGCAGGCTCACGCCACCAAACAGCGCATTGCAGCTATCGTGCTTGGGGTCGCAGCCCAGTTGCAGCACCCGGTTGCCGAGCAGCGCCAGTTTGCTGACCAGGTTGGTCGTAAAAAAAGACTTTCCCATCCCACCTTTGCCATACACCGCCAGCATCCGAGCGTTGCCAGTGGGTGATTGTTTTGTCTGTTTGGGCTGCGTACTCATTCTGTGCTCCTTTAAAACAACCAAGCGTTTTGAGGTTTTGTACTGATGCAGGGCATGGTGCATCTGTGCCCCTCTCCCTGCGCGTGTGAGAGGGGGTAGGAAGATAGCGTTATTCAGCAGGCCATTCGACCACCACCTTGAGGCAGGAGGGGTCTTCGAAGGCCAGCCGATAAGCCGCCTGAATGCGGTCGAGTGGGACGCGATGGGTAATAAGGCCGCTCACATCGATCTGGTTATTGGCGATAATATCGCGGATGTGGGGCAGTTCGCCATCTGGCCCGAACTTCCACTCGCGCGCCACCAGGATCTGCGCCTCACGCATAAAGACCGGGGCATACGGAATATCAATGTGCTCGTAGTAGCCGAGCAGAATAATCCGCCCGTTATTTTCGAGCATGGGCAGTGCCCCACTCAGCGCCGTCATCGAGCCAGTTGCCTCGATCAATACATCGACGCGCTCGCCTTCCAGCGCTTCTTCGAGGGCTTCACCGCGCACATTGATCACCCGGTCGGCCTGCGATTTGTCGAGGCGCACATTGACCCGATCTACGACGGTCACATGGGCCGCACCTGCGAGCCGCGCCAGCCGCGCCACCAGTTGCCCAACAATACCCTGCCCCAGCACCATCACGCGGTCGTTCGACCGGATAGCCGCAAGGTTGACGCCGTGCAGCGCCGTAGCACCGAGCGCCATAAAGATACCCACTTCCGGATTGCTAAAGCCCGTCAGCGGTACCACCCGGTCGGCATCGGTGGTAATAAACTGGCTCTGCCCACCCCCAGGCCGGGTTAACACCCTCGAAGCACCGCGCCCCGCCAACATAGACCCACTGATCGAGCATCGAACGGGAGACGTTTGAACCGACTTCCACAATGCGGCCTACCGTCTCGTATCCTGGCACAATCGGGAACGACAGCGCCGGATGGGGCATCTTGCCATCCAGCAGCATGCGCTCGGTGCCCGCACTGATCGAGGTATAGGCCGTGCGAATGAGTACCTCGTTCGCCGTTGGCTGCGTCACCTTCACATCGTGAAGCTCTATCACGTGGCGTCGTGGTATGACCACTGCTTTCGAAATGAGGGTCATGTCCGTGTTCCTTCTCTCTAGTGCTCTCTGATTGTCTTGTAAAGACATCAGCACCGTGTGCCGCACGCAGGCCCCGCGCTAGGCCTGCATCGCCTTGCGGTAGCGGGCTGATTGTATCCCCTTGACGATAAACTGTCCCGCATTAAACAGATAGGTGCTGTAGGCCACCACCATCACCAGCATCACATCCTGCCTGCTCCAGCCGAGCCACTGTGCTACAAAATAGGCGTTGTGGGTGAGCAGTGCAATCAGGTTGCCCATATCTTCCCAGAAGAATTCACGGGCCAGAAAATACTGCCCATACACATCTTTTTCCCACAGCATCCCAGTAATCGTCAACGCCCAGATCAGGCCGATCTTGATCCACACACTGATCGTTGCAATCAGGTAGCCTTCACCAGTCAGCAGGTAACGTACTACCAGCGCAAAGCTGATCAGAAATGCAAGAAACTGGATCGGTGCCAGCATAATCTGTACCCGTGTCCAGCGGGAAGCGTTGCGCCGGGTCAATTGTTCGGCGGTATACATACACTCCCTCACGTTACACTATCGAGCGCCATGGTTGCGGTAATATCGGTGTGGTCCAGATACTGAAACTGCTGCACGCTGATGCCATGCAACACTGCCACCGCCGCCACCATCAGCACTCCTTCCATCCCAAAAATCAGGCCATACGCCACCGATGGCGCAAGTAACTGGCTCTCGATCAGGCCCGTATGCAGCGCACCGCTCAGTATGTTGGCGAGGCCCGTGCCAATGCCCTGCGCCATGCCCCACAGCCCCATATACAGCCCGGTATGACCTTCTACCGCCATCTCCATCATCATTGAAAGTGCACCAACATTAAAGACACCAATGCTCAACCCCATGATAAACAGGGCAGGCGAGACAAGGTCGGGCAGGGTGGACAGGGCCGCAACGGTAATGAGCGCAAAGCCGCCTGCTGTACCGAGGCCGCCGAGCGTTGCCAGCAGCTTTTTGGGCATATTGACAAACACCGTCAGGGCCGCTACTAGCAGCATGCCAAGCAGCACCCCGCCGCCCCATGTCTGGGTGAAGCGAGTTGTCTCGCCAACTTCCATCCCGAACACTTCTTTGCCGAAGACCTCCAGAATAGCATCCTGCAAGAAGATCCCCAGGATCGACAGCAGCATAAACAGGAAGAAGCCGCGCACCTGTGGATTGCTCCTTAGCAACCGCAGCGCCACCGCAAAAGCATTGGGGCCGTGTGGTTCGAGATGCCCGCCTGCAAGCAGGGCCGCGTGCTGCTGGCGTGCAATGCGTGGTTCTAGTCCGGGCAGAGCTATTAGTAATGATACCAGTACAATGGCGGGTGTCAGGTTGTAGAGCACCTGCATCTGCTGCGGGTCGTAGATGGGCATAATGGCGGCGGCAACCCCTGCCGAAATGATGGCGCTGAGGATGGTAAAGGTGTGCGTGACTGCTACAACACCGCCTCTATTGCGCTCGGTTGTGGCTTCTGCAATCAGGGCAAAGGTCGTGGCACCGTTGGCGGCCATCGCCAGACCAAACACCGCAAAGAGGCCAAAGGCCAGCAGTGCGGCACCCGGTTCGCGGTTGCCAAGGCTTACCGCTAGGGAAGGAAGTACTACAAACACAAGGCTCCCTGCAAGCGCACTTGCCGCAATGTAGGGGGTGCGGCGGTAGCCCGCCAGCGGGTAACGGTCGGCAAGGCGGCCCCAAAAGACCTGGAAGGGTGACAGGAAGTGATGCAGACCAATCAGGCTGGTAACCAGAATGCCCATTGCCCCCAGGTCGGCAATCGTAACCCGATTGAAATTGAAGGCTAGCAGTGCAAACATCCAGCCAATGCCAATCCGTAGCAGTGAGAGGCGCACGGTGGTGGTTGCTACCCGGACAAACTGCATTGTTGATGCCCCTCTCTAACGACTACTGATTGAGCACACGCACCGGAATAACAACCTGGTTGTGTAGTGCATACACTGCACTACACCTTTGCTAAAACAAATGCTTTTTTGATAGTTTGAGTATAGCATAAAGCGTGTCTGTGTTGCAATATTTGCAAAAACTTGACAAACACTTTGCACCATTCTTTTTGAGGGGTTTAGCCTATAACAGAGACCCAGCACAAGTATCTATGCTTGGTACATACTGTGTCATATTCTTGTATGGTATTCAAAAATCTGAAACTGTGCATTATAATGATCCTAGGATAAGTGCCTACCGAAGGAGGTAGGGTATGTATGTGCGCTGGGTAGTACGGCGGCATAAAAATGCCACAATCGCTAATACAACATTTCATGATGCCTACCTCGTGGAAAGTTTCCGTGACGAGGGCGGCAATCCACGGCAGCGCACGGTTTGCTATCTAGGCAACATCCGGCAGATAGGCGAAGAGTTCCCGCCTATCGAGCGCGAATTGTTCCTGTTGCGTGCCGAGCGCATTCTGTACAGTATCGATGATCTCAGCGAGACCGATTGTATTGAAATTCTGGATATGTTGCAGGAGAAGGTTGCGCCGCTTTCGCCGGGCGAGGTGCGGGCCGCATTTGTGGAAAATGTACGCTGGTATCGACGCTGGCTCGAACGGGGCGGCAACGCGCCCACCGAAACCGAACTGTTGCAGATCATCAAGGAAGCGCAGGGCAACCTCGGCCCCATGTAGGAGATTGGCGCACCTTCGCACCATCGCCATTATTGCTGTCTATCAGTCGCCGGGGTCGCCTGCTTCACGGCGCACGGTTGCAACATTGATAAGCTGGCCTTTGGTATGGGTGCGGTCACGCAGCATGTCGGGGGTAGCAATCGTTGCCTCGTCTGTCAAGGTCGCCCACGATGCATAGACCATACACGCATAGCCGAGCAGGTCAATCGCCTCGCGGATCAGCAGGTCTGCCCCGATGCGCCCGATCTGCGCGTGGCGGGCTTGCATTCCTTTCGGTCCCGCCGTAAACGTCGTACGCTTCCAGACACCATCACCAAAGATGGTGTAATAGCGCAGCAAGCCGCTCGAGGGTGGCATCATCACCGCATACAGGCGTGCCGAAAGCTCAACCGGAGCAGCACCCTCGTTGAGGGGACGGCTGCCCATGGCACGGCTACCGAATGCAATTTCCGGATCGACCATCAACAGAAATGCGGGGCGGCCTTTGGGAGCGATTTGCAATTGATTGGCATCGCCGCGCTGCAATTTAATGAGGAGTTCACGCAGTTGCAGGCTCTCTTGCTCGATAAACTGAAACGCCCCGAACAGAGTATCGCGGAAAAGCTGGGCCTGCCTGCGTACTTCCGCTTCGAGGGCTGCCTCGTTCGCCAACGCCTGATCAACCTGGCGCAACGCTTCGCGGGCGCGTTGCTGTGCGTCAACATTCAGCATGGATCTCTCGCTCCTCTCGCTTGCGGGTCTTCCTTTTTCGGAAAGAATGTGCTATATCTACATGGACAACCATGTAGGTAGATTGTAGTATAAACGATCAGCCGAACTTGTGGGAATAGTACGTGGGACGACACAGGGGTACCTTATGAGCGAAACACCGAAGTTCAAAGATTATTTTGGCATTGCTCTGGCCCACCGATTGGCGGGCGATCTTCAGGCGCAGTCCCCGTGCTTCGATGCGCCGCGCTTTGTTGAGCGCATTGCCGCCAACGTTGACCCACTTGAACTTAAGGGGCGTGTGGCGCTGTTCAGCACGGCCCTGCGCGAACATCTGCCGCCGACGTACCCGGAAGCGCTCGATGTGCTGGCGGGCATCCTCGGCCCCGAACTGCCCGCCGAAGCAGGTATGTTTGATCTGGGCTTTCATCTGATGCCGGTAGCGCATTTTGTGGAAGTGTACGGCTCCACCGAGCCAGACCACTTCGAGCGCTCGCTACAGATGATCAATGCCATCACGCGGCGACACACGGGCGAGTTTGCCATTCGCCCCTACCTGATCCACTACCCCGACCGTACCCTGCCCGTGCTGCGGCAGTGGGCCAGCGACCCCAACACCCACGTGCGGCGACTGGTGAGCGAAGGGAGCCGCCCGCGTCTGCCGTGGGCCAGCCAGATACCCGCCTTTATTAAAGACCCCTCGCCCATCTTTGCGTTGCTCGAACTGCTCAAAGACGACCCCTCGCCGTATGTTCGCAAGTCGGTTGCCAACAATCTGAACGATATTACCAAAGACCACCCCGAACAGGTGCTTGCGGTGGTGGCGCGGTGGCAGACCGATGCAAGCCCCGAACGGCGCTGGATCATTCGGCACGCGCTCCGCACTCTGATCAAGCGCGGCGACCCGGCAGCGCTGCAGGTGTTGACTATCGACCGTCCCCAGGTAGCGCTGGTACAGTTTAGTATTGCACCTGCTACTCTTCAGCTTGGTGAAAGCCTGATGCTTGACTGCACCTTGCAAAGCACCGCCGCGCACGCCCAGAATCTGGTCATCGATTATGTTGTGCATCACGTGCGTGCCAATGGCAGCACCGGGCCGAAGGTCTTCAAACTTCGCAATGTGACCATTGGCGGCGGCGAACAGATCACCATCCAGAAACGCCACCCCATGCGCCTGATTACCACTCGCCGCTACTATCCGGGACTACACCGTATCGAGTTGCAGGTCAATGGCGAGATTGTGGGGGAGGCTGCTTTTACGCTCCAGGTGTAACATAGACCCGGCGCTGAAGCACCGGGCATACACAAAGCCCGTTCGGGGCTGTCCCCCTAGCCCCTTCAGCGGGAGCGTCTGTGCAGGGCGCTGCTGGGCAGGGCACGCTCCGGTACCTGCATCTTCAGCGACTCTTCACGTCTGGTGGGGAAGCCAAAGTTTAAACGAGCCGATACACAACGGTGAGGCACGCACCCCGGTACGGCCCAGCAATCGATAATCCATCGTCGATTCCTGCTTTCTTCATTATCTCCTCACCCGCTGATAAGTATCTCATGTTATCATCAATTAGAGTTCGAACCGATAAATACGTCGGTTGGTATGGTATACTGCGATTGTTGTGTAACTCAGTTAAGAATCGGATGAATGTATGATAAAACGTCTTTTTCTTGATTTTTTCCGTGTGCAGGTTCCGCTCTGGCTCGTTGCTCCCATCCTGGGTATTACGCTCATGTTTGGCATTGGTGGTGGTATTGTTGGGGCGCGGCAGCTTACCCCAAGCGGCGAATGTCCTGAAAGCCCGGAAGTATGCGAGGGCTTTGGTGCATTCTGGCAAGCCTGGAATATTGCCAGCGAAAACTTTGTTGATGCCGACGCAGTTGATCCCCGGCTGATGACCGAGGGCGCTATTCGGGGCATGCTCGATAGCCTGGGCGACCAAGGTCATACCCGCTTCCTCTCGGCAGAAGAGAGCGCCCGCTGGTCGGAGTCGATCGCTGGTTCGTTCGAGGGCATCGGTGCATTTATTGATGTGCGCGATGGGCAGACGGTGATTGTAGCGCCCATCGAAGGCTCGCCGGCTGAACGAGCCGGTATTCGGGCCGGTGATATTATTCTTGCAGTGAATGGTGTATCAACCGAAAACTGGACCGTTGAAGAATTGGCAACCAATGTGCGCGGCCCGCGTGGTTCGACGGTGGTGCTGACGGTACTGCACGAAGGCGAGCAGGTGCCCGTCGATATTGAGGTGCGCCGCGACAAAATTGAGGTACCGAGTGTTTCGTGGACCATGCTGCCCGATGATGTCGCACTGGTACGGCTGACTTCGTTTGCACAGCGCTCGGCGCGTGAGCTTGAAGCC
>JAAUSQ010000052.1 GCA_012033195.1 Chloroflexaceae bacterium | reverse complement strand
GCAGCGGCAGGAGCAACTTGAAGCCAAGTTACGCGAACTTGGCATTGACCCGGCCAACGTGTAGCGCAGCCAGGGGTGGCAGGCTTACCCTGTCATCCAGCGACCGTTTGCCGTTGCCGCTTCAATGCGGGGGTGGGGCAGTTCTACTTCAAGCAACAGCCCCCCTCCCGGCTGATTGTGCAGACGCAGCTTGCCCTGCAACAGCGCGACCCGTTCGCTGATGCCAAGCAACCCGTAGTGCCCATGCTCTGCCAGCAGTGCCAGGTCGAAGTCGGGCGGGAGGCCACGCCCATCATCGGCAATAGTAATCCGTAGCGCACGCGGCGAGCTATGGTGTAGCCGAATATGCACTGTGCTGGCATAGGCGTGCTTGCGTATGTTGCTCAAGCCCTCCTGAATAATGCGGAAGATCGACAGTTCGAGCGCTTCGGGCAGGCGGCCTGAGCTTTCGTCCAGTTCCAGCCGCAGCGCAATACCTGTCCGTGCCGCCCACTCCTGCGTATACGATTGCAGCGCTGCCCCTAGACCGAGGCTGTCAATCGTTGGCGGGCGCAGGTTGCCGCAGATACGCCGGATATCATCGACCATCGTGCGGATGCCACTGCGGACATCAACCACTTCACGATGCAGCGCTGGGTTTTCTTCCGTTTCGGCTTCAAGTTCCTCAAGCTGATAGTTGAGGCTCAGCAGGTCTTGTATTACCTGATCGTGCAGTTCCCGCGCCAGATACTTGCGCTCGTGTTCGCGTTCGGTCAGCAGGCGGCGCTGTGCATCTTGCAGCGCCAGGTTTGCCTGGTCAAGTGCCTTGACTTGCGCGGCCAGTTGTCCAATCAGCGACTGGTTCAGCGTGCCCTGAACAAGCAGGTCGCGCTCAAGTTGCTGCTGATGATGATAGAGCCGTTGCGCCTGATCACGCACCTGATAATAACTATCAAGCGCCCAGATGATCGGCGTGAGCTGCTGCCGCTCCGATGCGCCGATCAGTGCTGCCACCACCTCTTCGCGGCTGGTTGCGTCAACCCGGCTTTCCAGTACATTGGTGCCCTCGTTCAGTACCAGAATATGGTCACATACCGCAAAGATATGATCGAGGCTGTTGCTGCTGAACAGTACCGCCACCCCTTCGCGCCGCCAGCGGTCAATCAGCGCCAGCAAGATCTGCTGATAACGATAGCTCAGCAGTGTCGCCGGATCGTCGATAATGACCAGCCGCGCCGGACTGACCAGCGCACGCCCGATAGCCACAAGCTCGGCGCTGCTCGCTCGACAGGTTCGACACCTTCTCGCGCAGGGAACTGATCGACACATCCAGTTGCTGCAATATCTCAAGCGCCTGCTGATCCATCTGGCGGCGGTTGGGCACCCGCATCCAGCCCAGCCGCGCCGGAGAACCAATCTCGCACCCCAGAAAGATATTGCTGGTAATATCAAGCTGATCGGCAAGCACCGGGTGCTGATGGATGACAGCAAGACCGTGTGTCCGCGCACTGAAGGGCCAGCGCACCGCCTGCCCCGCAATAGCGAGCGTACCAGTGTTGGGCACCATATGCCCTGCCAGCAGCGACATCAGCACCGACTTACCCGCGCCGCTACGCCCAACCAACCCGACTACCTCGCCGGGTGCGATGGACAGGCTCACGCCACGCAGCGCAATGAGCGTGCCGAATTGCTTCGAAAGTTGTTCCCCGTGGAGCAGTGGTTGCATAGTGGTGTATCTCAGGGCGGCGGTAGCGGTCGGCTAAAATCGTTGGTGCGCCACGCCTGTTCCATTGCCTCGACGTTGTTGCTGGTGACAATATCGGTGCCGGTGTCGATGAAATCGGGAAAGGTGACATTGTAGACAATCCGATCATACACAATCTGCACCGACTCATAGCCCCAGTCCCAGTACTTCTGCCCGATCAGTGCAGTCAGGTAGCCATCTTTCAGCAGGTCGAGTTGCACGGGCAGTGTATCAAATGCTACCGTCTTCAGGCCGCGTTCGCGGGTGGCTTCCTCCCACAACGGCATTGAGCCACGGTCGGCAAACAGGGGCCACATCCCCGCAAAGAACCAGCCATTCAAGTCGGGGTGCGTTCGCATCACCTCTTCAACCCCATCCACACCCTGATTGATATCTTCGTTGGTAAAAATGGTTCCCACAATCTCGATCTGTGGATAATCTGCCAGCGCATCGCGGAAGCCCTGCACGCGCTCTTCCAGGTTCAGCCCGCCCGGTACACCTGTCAGCACCGCCACCTTGCCGCGCCCATCAAGTGCCTCTGCCAGCAAGAGGCCTGCCTGCTGCCCTGCGGCATAGTTATCGATGCTGAGAAACATAAAGCGCTCGCTCTGGGGCGCGTCCGAATCCCAGGTCATCACGGGAATACCTGCCGCCACCGCCTGATTGATCGGGTCGATGCAGGCAGTCGGGTCATTGCACGAGACAGCAATACCATCCACACCTCGCGCCAGCACATCTTCGATAACGCGGGCCTGCTCCATTGCATCCGCATCAACCGAGCCGGTCACAATCACTTCAACATTGTACGGCCCCACCGCGCTCAACTCGTGGGCCTTCTGCAATGCCCCGGCCCGCCCCAAGTCAAATACCGGGTTGCCCAGCGTTTTAACAATCCAGGCAATCGTAATAGTCGGGCGGTCATCGGTGGTGGCCTGCCTGCTCGAAGACTCGGCAGCGCGGGCACAGTTGCTCAGCACCAGCACTGCCCCAAACAGCACCCCCAGCCACGCCATGCGCCGCGTGCCCGGTTGGTTCCATTGTCTTAACATCGTTGTTACTCCCTTTATTGGTCTCCATTGACACGCCGCCTGCGCCATGCATCGAGCAGGACAACAATCAGAATCATCAAGCCAATCGCCAGCACCTGCCAGTAGGACGGAAAGCCCAGCAAAAACAGCCCGTTGCGGGTGGTTTGCATCATTGCCGCACCCAGGATGACACCGAGCACACTGCCTTCGCCTCCAAACAGGCTCACACCGCCAATCACCGCCGCCGCAATCACATCAAGCTCGTAGCCAACCGCCGCAGTCGGGGCCGCTACGCCCAGGCGGGCCGTGAGCAGAATACCGCCAAACGCGGTGAGCAAACCGCTGAGCGTGTACACCAGGATTTTGAGTTGCACAGTGTTGACATCGGCAATGCGGAGTACTTGCTCGTTGGAACCAAGGGTGTAAATATAGCGCCCCAGCACCGTGCGGCTGAGCACAAAGCCAACCACTACCGCTAGCGTGAGCATCCAGATTACGACCAGCGGCAACTCTACCCCACCGATCAGGATGCTGCCCTGCCCCAGTACCCGGAATGCTGCGGGCAAATCACGGATCGGGTTGCCGCCCGTGATGCCAAGCGCTATACCGCGTGCTACACCCATCGTGCCGAGGGTAACAATAAACGGCGGCAGGCCAACCCTGCCAATCATCAGGCCGTTGATGCACCCGATCAGGCCGCCACTGAGCAAGCCGCCCAGCACCGCCAGCGGCACGGGCAAGCCGGCTTGCAGGCATACTCCGCTGACGATGCCCGCCAGTGCCATTACTGCCCCGACTGATAGATCAATGCCGCCGATGATAATGACGAGACACTCGCCAAATGCCACAATTGCAATCCAGGCGAAAGAACGCACCAGGTTGAGCAGGTTGTCACTCGAAAGAAAGTTGTCGCTTTGCAGGCTGAAGAAGGTACCAAGCGCCAGCAGCAGCAGCAGGATCAGCAATTCCTGGCTGGTTCGCAAACGCTGCCACAGACGATAGAGCAATACCGCCCCTCGCCGCGCACGTGGAAACTGCTCTGTTGGTTGTGAGACTGCTCTGTCCATAGATCTATTATCGTACAATTAGCGCCAGTTTGCACAGCTTTTTGCCTGCCGTTTGCTCAGGCAACCAGATCATTCATCAACTGGCGCAGCGCTACAGTGTTCAGGTCTTTTTTGTCGAGAAAGGCCACCGCACCCGCCGCCAGTCCGAGCCGATGAAATTCACGGTCGGGGTAGGCGCTGATCAACACAACCCGCGTCTGGTGGGCAATCGCCTTGATTTCACGGGTACACTGGATACCGTCCTCATCACCCAGCACCACATCCACAAATGCCAGTCGGGTTGGCATACTTCGCACCAGCGCCACCGCTTCGCGGGTATTGGCGGCCTCGTGCAGCACGGCCTGCGGGCAGGCTTTGCTCACCATACGCCGCAACTGGCCTCGGTAGCGCTGGTTATCATCAACTAGCACCACAATCATCTGATCGTTGGTGTGGGGGATAGGCTCAGGCACCCCAAGCACATGATCAACGGTCGTCAGCAGGTCGGGATGTTGCATAACATAGTGTACCGCTTCCAGGCGACTCTGGACACCAAGCCGCCGATACAGGCGCGTCAGGTGGTTCTCAACCGTTTTGACGCTCAGTTCCATTGTTGGGCAATCGCCTGATTATCCAGACCCTGCTGCAAACAGCGCAGCAGGTCACGCTGGCGCGTCGTCAGGGCGGGTGTGTTGGGGGCGCTGTGGTGGGCGCGGAGCAGCTTATCCACCAGCGAACTGGATACCCAGCGCTCGCCTGCCAGCACTCGCCGCACAGCCAGCCGCAGATCGTTCAGAGGTTGGTCTTTCAGGTGGTAGCCGTTAACACCTGCACCGAGCAAGCCCTGCACATAGATATCGTCGTCGTAGGCACTGACTACGAGAATAACCAGATCGGGGTAGGTGGCGCGGATCTGCTGGATCGAGCTGATCGGCTCGAAGTGCGGCATCGTCACATCGACCAGCAGGCAATCCGGTTGATGGCGAGCCAATGCTGCAAAGAGCGATGCACCATCGCCGACTTCGCCCACAATTTCCAGATCGGACATATCTTTCAGCGCGTTGGCGATACCCGCCCGCACTACATCGTGATCGTCTGCCAAAATGACCCGTGTCGTTTTCATAACCTAGTTATAACCCATCTTTCAGGCAGTTTCAACGTGCGCTAATGAGGGGTTTTCTCCCTATCCCCCTGAGGGAAAATTCACCAGCCGAATTGAGGGGGTGGGGGTTGTAGGGGAGCACGCCAACCTGCTAGAGTCATGGGCAAGAGGCCATCTATTAAAAGTTCCTAAAGAAAGGCAAGGAAGCCAATGCACAAATACCAACGTTGGACAGCCGTGTTCACCCCGTTTGTCCTGCTTATGCTGCTGCTCGCAGCCTGTGGGCAGGCATCCACTCCGGCAGCACCCGCTGCCGAAGAAGAAGCACCTGCTGCCGAAGCACCCGCCGAAGAAGCTGCCGCTGGTGACGCACAGCTTGAAATTTTTAGCTGGTGGACGGATGGCGGCGAGGCCGATGGTCTGGCGGCAATGTACGAGATCTTCAATGAGCAGCACCCCGATACTGCAATTGTTAATGCAACGATTGCCGGAGGTGCCGGAGCCAATGCCAAGACGGTCTTGAAGACCCGTTTGCAGGGTGGCGAGCCGCCCGATAGCTGGCAGGTACACGCGGGCAAAGAACTGACGGCGTTTGTGGATGCCGAGCAGATGGAACCGCTAACGACCTTTTTTGCCGAAGAGGGCTTGAACGATGTGATGCCTGAACTGTTGCTTGAGCAGATCACCTACAACGGCGAGATCTGGTCGGTGCCGGTCAACATCCATCGCTCGAATGTGATGTGGTACAACGTGGCTGTGTTCGAGGAAAATGGCCTGGAGCCGCCCACCACGATTGAAGAGTTCTTCACGGTTGCCGAGCAACTGCAAGCCGCTGGCGTCACACCGCTGGCCGTGGGTGGCAGCGATAAGTTCGAGACACCGCACCTGTTCGAGAGTGTGCTGCTGGCAACGCTTGGTCAGGAAGATTATGTCATGCTCTTTGAAGACCCGGCGATGTGGGACGATCCCCGCGTTGCGGAGGCCGCCACCACGCTGGCACAGATGCTTGAGTACGCCAACGATGACCGCTCGGCGATTGGCTGGGCCGATGCTGCACAGCGTGTGCTGGATGGTGACGCCGCGATGACCGTGATGGGCGACTGGGCGCACGGCTTCTTCCTGAGCAAGGGCGTGACCCCTGGCGTTGAGTATGGCTATGCCGCAGCACCCGGCACCGATGGTGTGTTCCTGTGGCTGAGCGATAGCTTCGGGATGGCCCGCAACGCACCGAACCCCGACGCAGCCATGGCGTGGCTCCGTGTGATCTCGTCGCGTGAAGGCCAGGACGCCTTCAACCCGCGCAAGGGTTCCATCCCGGCACGCACCGATGCCGACAAATCGCTGTATGATGAGTACCTGACCTACTCGATTGACCAGTTTGCAACGCAGCAGCTTGCACCCAGTATCGTGCACGGCGCTGCTGCCAACGAAGCCTTTATGAGCGCCTATGGCAACGCCCTGAATGTGTTTGCCAGCGACCTCGATATCGAAGGCTTGATGCTGTCACTCGAAGACGCCCGCGCCGAACTCTAATCGGACTGATACACAACTGGCAGGGGGCAGAGCGCACCCGCGCTGTCCCCTGCTCATTAGTATCACCGGCCCCCGACACGAGGAGCACACCATGCACGAGGTAACCACTGGCAACGTTTCAACAATGGCCGATGCCCACCGCCGTCCAAGGCGCATCAGTCAGGATCGTATACTCTCGTTATTGATGATTACGCCCACCCTGATTGCCATTGCGATTTTTGTTTATGGCTTTATTGGCTGGACGGGGTATATGTCGATGAGTGCTTGGGAAGGCATCCGGCCCGATTATACCTTTGTCGGCTTCGACAACTACATCAGTATTTTTAATACCGGACGCTTCCAGACCAATCTTCGTAACACGATTGTCTTTACGAGCTTTTTCTGGTTGGCTGTCTTGGTCTGGGGCTAGCGCTGGCGCTGCTAGTCGATGCGTGCCGCAACCGCATCAGCGAGGCAGTCTTTCGCACGATCTACCTCTTCCCGATGGCGCTTTCGCTAATTGTGACGGGTGTAGCATGGCGCTGGATCTTCACCCCCGGCACGATTCCCACCGACCCGACCGGCATTAATCTGCTCTTTCAGCATATCGGCCTGGGCTTTTTGCAAAGCCCATGGATCACCGACTCAACCGTCGTCCCCGGTATTCGGCCCGAAGGGTTACGCACCCGGCTCGGCATTCCGTTCGCAATGATCCCGATCATTGTGGCGGCAGTCTGGCAGATGTCCGGCTTTACTATGGCGATGTATCTGGCGGGCTTGCGCGGCATCCCCCACGAAATCCGCGAGGCGGCCCGCGTCGATGGGGCCAACGAGTGGCAACTGTTCCGGTTGGTGATCCTGCCGCAACTGCGGCCCATCACCCTAAGCGCTGTGATTATCCTGGGGCATATTTCGCTCAAGATCTTTGATCTGGTGGTGACGATGACGGGCGGCGGCCCCGGCAACGCCACCGAAGTTCCTGGCGTGTATATGTATGAAATTGCGTTCAAGGCCAATAAGTTTGCCGAAGGTGCTGCCGTTGCCATGGTGATGCTGGTGCTGGTAGCGCTGCTGATTATTCCGTACCTTGTTTATAACCAACCGGAGGACTAACGATGACCACTTCATCTGCTGCAAGCACTCCACCGCGCAGGCGCATCGATGGCGGGCAGATCGTCCTCCATATCATTATGGCAGCAGTTGCGTTGTTTTATCTGCTGCCGGTTGTGTTGCTGCTAATTACCAGCTTCAAAGACTTTGAAGAGGTGAGCCTGAGCCGTATGTGGGATCTGCCATCCGGCCTGCACCTGGGCAGCTTCGGGCGGGCATGGGGCGAAATTAGCGGGAGCTTCTGGAACAGTGTCCAGCTTGTGATACCTGCAACCGTTATCTCGTGTTTGCTCGGTTCGCTGAATGGCTATGTGCTTTCAAAATGGAAGTTTCCCGGCTCCGAGACGCTGTTCACGGCCATTCTGTTTGGGATGTTCATCCCCTACCAGAGCGTTCTCATTCCGCTGGTCGAAACGCTACGTATTATGGGGCTGTACGGCTCGATCTGGGGATTGGTGCTGGTCCATGTGGTGTATGGTCTGCCTATCACCACGCTGATCTTCCGCAACTTCTATGTTGGTGTGCCAAAAGAAATCATCGAGGCGGGCAAGATCGACGGGGCCAACTTCTTTGGCATCTACCGCCATCTGGTGTTGCCGCTCTCGATACCGGGCTTTGTCGTGGTCGCCATCTGGCAGTTTACCAACATCTGGAACGAGTTCCTCTTCGGTTTGATCATTACGAACTCGCCCGAACGTCGCCCGGTCACGGTCGCCCTGCAAAATTTGTCGGGCAGTCAGTTTACTCAGTGGAATGTGCAGATGGCAGGCGCGTTGATTGTAGCACTGCCCACGCTGATTATGTACATCTTCCTGGGGCGCTACTTCCTGCGTGGAATGCTGGCCGGCTCGGTGAAGGGGTAGTGCTGAGCAGGTATCAGAGCGTGGAGAAGCTCAAGCGGCGGTGTTTGCGTGTGTAGTAGCGCACCTGCCGCGACAGATTGCCTTCGGGGGGGATATCATGCACGGCCTGCATAATCTGGTGGGTAGCCCGTTCGATGCACTGGTTAAGAAGCTCACGGCCTGCGCCGTCGGCCCGTAGGCGGCGCAACTCGGCCTCCCACGGCACGCTGCACACCCCACGCGCCACGATGCCCACAATATCGGGCAGCAGTTGATTGTGGCGCAACCAGTTCAGGCCCATACAAAAGGCCACACTGGTACACGGAATGTGTTCACTGGCAACTAGCAGCAACTCGGCCTCGCGTGCAACTGCCATCACCAGCAGCACCGTATCGTGCTCGGTAAGCTCGTGGACGGTGCGGATCGGTGCATCGAGCAGTTCGCTGAGCGCACGGGCAAGTGGGAGCGAGAGTGCATCAATTGATACGATGCCGGTAAATTGCCAGTGCTTGCCCTTGCAGATTGCCATCAGGCGCTGCACGGTGGTGCTGATGTCGGGATAGGTAAAGTGATAATCCTGCACCTCGGCAACACGGATGCCGTTATCCTGCGCCGACCCCAGATACACAATACCATCGCGGGCATACATCTGGTCTTTTGCACTCTGGAGCGAACGAAATTCGCGGTAACGCTCGACCATGGCAATATTGTCGAGCAGTTCAGACTGGATCTGGATACCGGGTGCCAGCAACAACGCCTGCCCGAACGCGGCGAGGGCCTGCTCGTACTGGCGCAAGTGCAGGTAACACTTGCCCGCCAGATTATAGATCTCCCAGTCATCCGGGTAGCTCGCCAGCGGATATTGCAGATGCTCCAGTGCGCGCTCGATTTTGCCGTGGTTACAGTGAATATAGGCGAGTTCAAAGTGGGTCGCCGGGTCATCTGGCTCGTAGCTGAGGCAGGCTTCAAAGGCGACAAGCGCATCGTCGTAGCGCTCAAGCTCGATCATCAGATAGCCGAGATTAAAATAGCCCAGAAAATCGCCTTCTAAATTCACCACCGTCTGGAATTGATCGACGGCTTTGGCAAGCAATCCGGCCCGCTGATAATAAAAGGCCAGTGCAACATGGGCTTCCCGCAGATGTGGATCGAGCGCAACCGCCTGGCGGTACTCCTCGACGGCTTCTGCCATTCGATTGGCGCGTTCGAGAATCACTCCGCGTTGATAGTGGCGTAATCCTTCATCATGTTGCTGATAGTCCAACATTGTGGGCCTCACGTATACTGGTGGGCGGATAGCTGCAGATTGTGTACGGTGATAGGTGGCTATTTCTGTTTTATTATAGCATACGCACTCGGAGGCTGCAGGCTTAACCGCGTGCCGAAGCTACTGCCGTCCGTTGTATCGCTAGCAATTCCCGAATACCGGCGCTTGTCAGCACCAGCAGGCGGCTGAACTGATCGGGGGTGAGGGCCGCGCCTTCGGCGGTCGCCTGTACCTCTACAAGATCACCCGTTTCAATCTGAACGATATTACAATCAACATCTGCCCGACTGTCTTCTTCATAGTTCAGGTCAAGCAGTGCTTCCCCATCGATAATGCCTGCACTGACGGCTGCAACGGCATACCGGATCGGGTTATGCTTCAGCCAGCCCTGTTGTTGGATGTGGGCTATCGCCAGCGCCAGCGCAACATACCCACCCGTGATTGAAGCGGTGCGCGTGCCGCCATCGGCTTGTAATACATCGCAGTCAATAGTGATGGTATATTCTCCCAGGGTTGTCAGATCTACTGCTGCACGTAGTGCCCGACCGATCAGGCGCTGGATCTCCTGGGTACGCCCACCGGGGCCATTGCGCTCGCGGCGGTTGCGGGTCTGAGTAGCACGCGGCAGCAGGGCATATTCGCCCGTAATCCAGCCGCGCCCCTGCCCACGCAACCACGACGGCACACCCTCTTCGACGGTGGCGGCACACAGTACCCTGGTTGAACCTACTTCAATCAGCGCCGAACCTTCGGCATACGGTGCCGCACCGGGTATAATTGCAATCTGACGAAGCTGATCGGGTGCGCGACCGTCGAGGCGTGGCATCGGTTGCGTTGCTCCTCTCACTGATACAACTATGATGCAAAGTACTTTCTTTTTATAGTCGAGTTGTGCTTCATCATAGCACAGACCGCCCACTTCGGCAAAAAGGCCAGCATGTATTGTGGTCAGCGCCACGCCTACGAGCGTGCTACACTGGTGCTGAATACTGGTTCCACACAGAAGGGAAGGTGTGTTATTGTCCACTCAGCTTGTTACCACTAGTGTTGAAACAAGCCTCGTCACTGGCGAGGAACTGTTTCAACTGGGCGATATCGGTTTCTGTGAACTCATCGATGGAAGGATTATATATATGAATCCGCCTGGTGTAGAGCACGGACGTATTGAAATACGGCTGGCGCGATATCTCGATGTATTCGTTGATGAGCACGATCTCGGCTGGGTTGTCGGTGGGGAAACCGGTATATACATCCGGCGCAATCCTGACACGGTGCGCGGGATGGACATTGCGGTTATTTCCAAGAAACGCCTGCCCACGGTACCAGGCACTGGTTATCTCACCGTTGCACCCGAACTGGTGGTCGAAATTGTTTCGCCTTCCGACCGCTGGCAGGATATCGAAGACAAAGTGAGCGACTACTTCAGCGCCGGAGTCGAGCGAGTATGGGTGGTGCATCCAGGGCAACAGGCGGTGTACATCTATCGCTCATTCACCGAGCGTACCCGCCTGGGGCGCGACGAAACGCTGGAAGGCGAAGGAGTGCTTGTCGGCTTCCGTCTGCCAATCAAAGCCCTGTTTTAGGATGCACCCGCTGCCCCTCTCGCACCGGGCCGCATCCCTGCTGTCAGCCTAATCTCCCCATCAACCGCTGCGAAGGCGGCCTCAATCATCGTGTCACGGTCAATACCAAAGGTACGGTACAGGTCGGCGCGGCGGCCCGATTGCCCGAAGCTATCGACACCAAGCGCCACCACCCGCGTACTGAACGCACTGCCAAGCCACGCCAGCGCTTGCGGCGCTCCATCCAGCACGGTGATAATCGGCGCATGGCGCTCGGCAGGTGGTATCAGCCAGTCCAGTGCATCGCCGCGCTCACCCCGCAAACGCGCCTGCTGACTGGTGCGCCACCGCTCAAACAGGCTGCGTGGGCTGGTCAGGTTGAGCACATTAGCAGCAACCCCCTCCTGCTGCAAAAACTGTGCAGCCGCCACCGCTTCGGGCATCATTGCACCGGATGTGGCAATCTGCACCAGATGGGTCGGCGGCTCGGTCTGGCTGTCGCGCCAATCGATTAGCCGATAGCCCCCCGCCAGCACATGCTCACGCAGCGTGTCTTCGCCAATACGTTGTAGCGCCGGCTCAAGCAAACCCTGCTCAATCGGGGCGGTTGAAAGACGCAGATAGGTTGACCAACCGTGTTCCAGGTCGCAGCACTGCCGCAACGCTTCCAGCATAATCCACTCTACCTCGCGTGAGAAGCACGGCTCATAAAAGCGCAGGTAGGGCAGTTCCGCACCGATAGACGGGGTGATAATTGACTGGTGCGCCCCGCCTTCGGGCGAGAGTGTCACACCCGAAGGCGTGCCCGCAAAGATAAAGCGCCCGCCCGAATAGAGGCTGTAAATCAATGCATCCAGGCCACGACACACAAACGGATCGTACACGGTGCCGATGGGGATAAGCTGCTGCCCGCATAGGTCGTGCGCAATGCCAAACATGCCCAGGAAGGTGAAGAGGTTCATCTCGGAGATGCCAAGCTCGATGTGCTGCCCCGCCGGGCTGCGGTGCCACTTGAGCAACTTCATCGCTTCGGTTTCATAGAGAGGCTGCTCTTCGGCTTCGTACACACCAACCTTATTGATCCAGCCTGCCAGATTGGTAGAGGTTGCCACATCGGGTGCAGCGGTGACAATGCGCTCACGTAACCCTTCCACATCTGCCAGGCGCACCAGCACGCGCCCGAAGGCATCCTGCGTGCTACTGGAGCCACGCGCAGGCAGTCCCAGCGTGGTGGGCACCACCGCCGCCGAAACGGTCTGCGGTGGGAGCGGCGCAGTTCCAAAGAGCCGCGCGGCAGCCTCGGCACACAGCCGCCCCGCTGCACTATCGGGTGCGAACGCATCCCAGATCGCATCGGGTGCAATGCCCATTACCTCGCGCAGTGCGTCTATCTGCTGCTGCGTCAGCAGTTGCGAATGGTTCAGCGGGTGCCCTGCGGTGGGCAGGCCCCACCCCTTGATGGTATAGGCAAAAATCACCGTTGGCTGTGTGGTGTTGGTCTGGTCGAGCACCGCAAGCAGTTCTTCCAGGTCGTGCCCGCCAAGGTTGCCAATCACACCGGGCAGGTCGGCGTCGGGTACATTTTTGATGACCTGGGCAATCTCAACGCTATCGATGCCATCAATGTGGATGATACGCTTGCGCAACTGGTCGCCGGGGAGCCGGATGAGCGCCTGATACTCTTCGTTGTTCATATCATCGATGCGTTTGCGCAGCGCTGCCCCGCCGGGCCTGGCATAGAGTGCCTGCAACTTGCGCCCATATTTGGCTTCGAGTACCTGCCAGTCGTGCTCTTCAAACAACGCCTTGAGGCGGGCCGCCTTGATACCGGGAATCACCCGGTCGAGGCTCTGGCGGTTCAGGTCTACAATCCAGATCAGGTTTTCCAGCCCTGCCAGTGCATCATCAAGAATAGCCTCCCAGATATTGCCCTCATCCAGTTCGGCATCACCAATCAGGGCAATAAAGCGGCGCGAGGTGATAGAGTCGAAGTGCGAACGGGTATACCGATGGGCCAGCGCACCGAAGGCAGGCGCAACCGCCCCGAAGCCGACCGAGCCAGTTGAGAAATCAACCCGTACCGGGTCTTTGGTGCGGCTTGGGTAGGCTTGCAAGCCCTTGAACTCGCGCAGCGTTGGCAGGTAGTGCTGCGGAAGCTGGCCGAGCAAATACTGCACGGCGTGAAATGCGGGCGAGGCATGCGGCTTGATCGACACCCGGTCGCCCGCCTGCAAAAAGTGAAAGTAGAGCGCGGTCAGGATCGTGACCAGCGAGGCTGATGATGCCTGATGCCCGCCAACTTTGGTGCCGTCCGGATTGGGGCGGACATTGTTGGCATGGTGTACCATCATCGTTGCCAGCCAGAGCACCCGCCGCTGGATCGTGTCCAGGGTAGCGAGGTGCTCTGGTTCGAGCGTGGGTGGGTAGGTGTGCGGCAGCGCAGTGAGTGTCATGGTGCATCCCCCTTTTACATCGTTGTAGAGCGTAACCAGTTCGGTGCAGCAGCGATCCCACGCTAGGCGTTGGGCAGCACGTACCGATCAACCGTTTCCTGGTAGCTTGCCACATCCCAGAATTCTGAAAACTGCGGGAACTTCATGGTTGTTTCCAGTATATGAGCCGGAAGCTGCCCATGCGACTTCAGCAACGCCGCAACCCGCTGCATCTGTGTGATAGAGGTAAGCAACATACTGAGCGGCCACAGCGCTACTTTAAAGCCCATCTCGTGCAATTCGGCAGTGGTTATATAAGCGGTGATGCTGCCTTCGATCATATTTGCGAGCAGTGGGGCGTTCACCATCTCGACAGCACGGCGGCACTCGTCGCGGTCGCCCAACCCTTCCACAAATACAATATCAACGCCTGTTTCGGCGTAGGCATTGGCACGCTCTATCGCATCGTCAAAGCCATTGGGCTGAATAGCATCGGTACGCGCCACAATCAGCATATCGCCCTGCCGCGCATCCAGCGCCACCTTGAGCTTCTGCACCATCTCCGATTGGGGAACCACCTCCTTACCCGGTAGGTGTCCGCAGCGCTTGGGCGATTCTTGATCTTCAAGAATGATCGCCGCCGCACCAATCTTCTCCATGTCGCGCACCGTGCGCCGTACATTATGTACACCACCATAGCCTGTGTCGGCATCGCAGATCACCGGCACCGGCACCGCGTCGACAATGGCGCGAGTCCGCTCCAGCACTTCGCTGTAGCTCATTACGCCAATATCGGGCAGGCCCAGCGTGCTGACCGACAGACCGTAGCCTGAGATAAAGATTGTATCGAAGCCGGCCTGCACCAGCACTCGCGCACTGATCGGGTCGAACGCACCCGGTGCTACAATAAGCTGCTCTGATTGTATACGACGACGCAGCGTTGTCGCCCGTGTTCCCATATCCAGCATTGGTTATGCTCCTTGTATTCTGTGCTCCTGGTATTGGCTGTTACTGGCTCGCCAGATAATCCAGCACTTCTTGCATCCTCATCACATCGCCATACTTGCCATTGATATCAAACAGATTGGCTTCGTGTGGTTCCGGGGCGCGGTCGCCAACGCCTTCGCGGGGCACAATCACCCGGAAGCCATACTGCATCCCATCGACGGCACTGGCACGGATGCAGCCACTGGTTGAGCAGCCAACCATAATAACAGTGTCCACCCCCATTGCAGTGAGCGTGGCAGCAATGTGCGTGCCAAAAAACGCACTGGCATACTTCTTTTCAACCACCATATCACCGGGCTGCGGCGGCAGTTCGTCTACAATCTCGGCCAGTGGCGAGTCGTGCGTCAGGTGCAACAGGGCGGGCACCTTCTTCACAAACACGCCGCCATCGCGTCCATCGGCGCGATATGCAACCGTGGTATAGATGATTGGTACATTGTGCTGGCGGGCTACATCGAGCAGCGGCACACTGGCCCGGACCGCATCGGGCACACCGGGCGCGGCATACAGCGGTGAGCCGGGTGTGGTATAGGCCTTCACAAAGTCGATTACCAGCACGGCGGGCCGCTGCCCGAAGCCGACCCGGTTGCCCAGGCCATGCGATGTATAGTCGTGTTCAAGCTCGGAATAGTTCATCAGATACTCCCTTACCGCTAACCCATGCTCTTGCCATTCGTGCTGCCGTTGCTGCTGGTGGCCTGCTGGCGGCGGGCGGCGCGGACGGCGGCCCACTTGATAGGCTGCGGGCGCGAGGGCGCGGGCAGGCCCGTGTCGTGTTCGGCATTTGCCAGCAGTTCTTCCAGCGGCGGGCCATAGTTGAACGGCTGCACCTCGCCGCGCTCTTCGGCCTTCTGAGCACGCAGAGCAGCGGTTGCATCGGCGTCCAGCGCCAGGTCATCGTGCAGCACCACACCATAAGCGTTGAGCGCCTTCTCTTTGCTCACCAGACCATAGCGCACATCACGCTGCACCAGTTCTGCCAGACGGGTTAGCGGGTCTTTCCAGCCGCCGCCGCCTGCCGTGCGATACACCAGTTGATCACCCGGCTCGACCTGCACCTGATCGCACTTGCTCGGCAATACCTGTTCGGTGCCATCGGCGCGGCGCAACAGCTTGCTCGACCGCATGCCCGGCTCGCCGCCGAGAATGCCCCATGGCGGGGTCAGCCAGCGGTCATCGTGAATGCTCACTTCGCCCGGCTCCAGGTAGGTGTACACCTTCTCGATGCCGTTGCCGCCCCGGTGGAAGCCTGCGCCGCCGCTATCTTGAATGCTGGTGTAGCTGTCGATGCGGATTGGGTAGTAGCTTTCCAGGTATTCGGTCGGGATGTTGGTGAACAGCGGCCACCACGAGTGCCCGTCCATACCGTCACCGATAGGGCGACCCGGAATACCACCATAGGTGATTTCCATCAGATAGAAAAAATTGCCCTGGGTGTTGTAGCCGCTATAGAGCATATAGGGACTGGTGCCATAGCCCGCCGCTGTGGTGAACTCTGGCGCACGCTTCGAGAGCGCCCCGCCGAGCACGTCGAACAGGCGCGTCAGGGCGTGGGTGCGGCAGCCCAGCGCCGCCGGAAATTCGGGCTGGATCAGCGTGCCAGCGGGCAGCGTGACGTGCAGCAGCGGGTAAAACCCGTCATTAAAGAGGATCTGCGGGTCGAACACCATAATCAGGTACACGCCGATAAACATCTTGAACATACCCTCGTTCAAGTAGAAGTTGATCGGGCCAAGTGCCTGTGGATCGGTGCCGGTCCAATCGAAATATGCCTGATCGCCCTCGCGCCAGATCGTCAGCTTCATTTTGAAGGGGCCATTGCCCAGGCCGTCATCGTCGATATAATCTTCGAAGAACTGCGGCTCTTCGGGCAGGTTCTGCACAATCAGCTTCTGCATCGCACGGTAGGTACGGTCGAGCAGCGCCCCACACGCAGCGAGGTACGTTGCTTTGCCGAAGCGCTCGCACAGTTCCATCACGCGCTTTTCGGCGGTGCGACAGCTTGCCACAATCGCCATCAGGTCGGCGCGGTTCATCTCTGGCTGCCGCACATTGTTGAGCATAATATCAAGTACAGCCCGGTTGAGCTTGCCCCGTTCGTAAATCTTGACGGGCGGCAGGCGCAGCCCTTCGCCAAAAATGGTCGTGGCACCCGTTGGCAGCGAGCCAGTCAGTGGGCCACCAACATCCTGCATATGCCCGAACATACTGGCCCAGCCGACCAGTTCGTCTTCGTAGAAGATGGGTACTAGTACCAGCAGGTCGTTGACGTGGCTGATAGCACCGCCGCACAGGTACGGGTCGGAGAGCATAATCACGTCGCCCGGTTCAATTGTCTGGTCCCAGGTTGCCATCAGGCCCGTGATGTACGAGCCAAACTGTCCCACGACCATCCGGCCCTGCGGGTCGGTGATCATCGGGAACTGGTCGTGCTGCTCGCGGATAACCGGACTCATCGCGGTGCGATAAAGCACGGCGTCCATCTCGTAGCGGGTATTCTTCAGCGCATTCTCAATAATATCGAGCGTTACCGAGTCGATCTCGATATCGGGAATAGCGGCAATCTTTACGACTTGAACGGTCATTGTTCTTGCTCCTGTCCTTGCAAAGGTACGACACCTGACCCCTCACCCCCTGCCCCGCTCCCCCTGAAGAGGCGAGGCGTAGATCACGGGGATGTTATTTCATCGGGTTAATCAGCAGGTTGAAATACGTGTCAACCGTGGCGGTATGGTTGGGCAATACCACCGTTGTACTATCCAGTTCCGTAATAATCGCTGGCCCCTCGATAACGTTGCCCGGCTTCAGCAGTGCCCGGTCGTACAGGCCTGCCTCGCGCCACTCGCCATTGCGGTAGATCTGCTGGGTACCCGTGTGGGCGGCGCTCGCATCGGCACCGCTCGCCGCGCCCTCTGGCAACTCTACTGTGCTCACACGTCCGATACCAACCGCCCGCACATTGACGACCTCAACCGGGCTGTCAAGCTGGAAGCCATACAGCCGGTCGTGGGTCTGGTGGAAACGCTCAACCAGGGTACCAATACCGTTGTTCATAACCTCATCTGGCTGCACACTGATCGGGATTTCGTAGCCCTGCAAGTAGTAGCGCAGGTCGAGGCTGTACTGCACATCCTGGCGATCAGCCGGAATAGACTCGGCGCTCAGCATTGCCTTGGCCTCTTCGCCCAGGTCGCGCAGAATGCCCGTCAGTTCTTCACGGTCAATCATATCGACGGTACGAATGTAGGTGCGGGCAAACTCGTCGCGGAAGTTGGCGCTCAGGTCGCCCATCGCACACAGCAAGCCAGGGGCGGGCGGGATGATGACCGGATACGCCCCCATCAACGCGGCGAGTGCATTGCCGTGCAGCGGGCCAGCGCCCCCAAAGGCCATCAGCGCAAACTCACGCGGGTCGAAGCCACGCTGCACCGATACGAGCCGCAGCGCCCCGAACATGTTCTCGTTCACAATCTTGAGAATACCCTCGGCGGCATCGTACAGGTCAAGGCCCATTGCATCGGCAATCTTCTGCACCGAGCGCTTCGCCGCCTCAACATCCAGGCTCATCTCGCCACCAAGCAACTTCGGCGGTAGGTAGCCACAGACCACGTTGGCATCGGTTACGGTCGGTTCTGCGCCGCCGCGCCCATACGAAGCAGGGCCAGGGACAGCGCCCGCCGACTGTGGGCCAACCCGCAGCGCCCTGGTTAGTTCGGGTACGTGGGCAATGCTGCCGCCACCCGCCCCAACGCTATGCACATCCACCGAGGGCACCTTGACGGGGAAGTAGCCCAGCCGGGTTTCGCGGGCAATCGACGGCTCACCACGGCACAGCGATACATCGGTGCTGGTGCCGCCCATATCGAGCGTCAGAATGTTGGGGTAGCCTGCCCGCAGCGCAACCTGCAACGCGCCCGCTACGCCACCCGATGGGCCAGAGAGGATGGCATAGACTGGATTTTCTTCGGCGGTTTTCAAGGTCATCAGGCCTGCATCGCTGCGCAGAATGTTGACCCGCGCATTGATCTCGCGCTGCTCAAGTTGCTGCTCCAGGTTCGCCAGATAATGCTCCACCTTGGGCCGCACATACGCATTCATTGCGGCGGTCAGGGTGCGCTCGTACTCGCGGAACTCTGGCAGCACATCTGCCGAAATGGTGACGGGCAGCGTGGGGGCAAGGCGTTTGGCAATCGCTTTGAGCGTGCGCTCGTGGGCCGGGTTTGCAAACGAGTTGATCAGCGAGATCGTCAGCGACTCGATGCCGCTCTCGACCAGCGACCGGATCGCGGCTTCGGCGTGGGCTTCGTCCAATTCGCGTACCACTTCGCCGCGTGCGCTCATGCGCTCGTGGACTTCGGCGGTATCGGCAAGCGAGGCGGGCGGGTCGGGCTTAATCATAATGATCCAGCCTGCCAGCGGGCCGGGGGTTTGCGAGCGGGCGAGGTGCAGAATCTGCTTGAAGCCCTCGGTGGTAACAAGGCCCACCCGTGCGCCCTTACCTTCGAGGATTACGTTGGTTGCCACGGTGGTACCGTGCATCATCTGGGCAATGTTTTTCTGGTCGACACCCGCCTGCTCACAGATGCGGGTAATTGCGGTCAGGACGGCTTCCGAAGGGTCGTGCGGTGTGGAGGGAGTTTTCACCCGCCAGAACTTACCAGTGTCTTCGTCTAACAGCATCATGTCGGTAAAGGTGCCACCGACATCAACACCCACTCGATACGCCATACCAGTGTCCTCCTCTTTGTGGTCGTAACAGTCACATTCCTGGTGACGACAGCTTTTCGGTTTCAATCAGGCTTTTGAGAAGGGCGTCACGGCCCCGGTAAATATGTTCCTGCATCGTGGCACGGGCACGGTCGGGGTGCCTGGCCCGCAGCGCCTGCAGGATGCTGCGATGAAAAAAATTCGATACCCGGCGTTCATCACTGGTGTACCAGTTGAAACTGCGATATTGCAGCGGCACATTCACAACCAGCATCAGCATTTCGGCTAGGCGTTGGTTGCCACTGGCGGTAATGATGATAGTATGAAAGTGCTGGTTCTGTTCTACAAGAAAGAGTATTTCTTCTTCGGTTGATGCAAAAGTTTGCTCAAGCGATGCTTCGAGCGCGGCGGCGTGCTGCTCCATGCCGGCAAGCTGTTCGGGTGTGATGCGGAACACGGCCTGATACGCGGCGTAACCTTCGAGCACGGCCCGCAAGTCGTAGGCGTCAATCAGGTCTTCGGGCGTAAAGGTGCGCACCACCGCGCCCCGGTTCGGATAGATCCGTACAAGGCCCTCGGCAGCGGCGCGGGCCAGCGCCTGCCGCACGGGGGTGCGGCTTACGCCCAAGTCGTGAGCAAGCCGTTCTTCAACCAGATGCTCACCGGGGGCATAGCGCCCAGCGATGAGCAGACGCCGCAGTTTTTCGTAGATTGGGTCAGCAGTCGTGTCGCTGCCGGTTAAGACAATGCTCATGATATATTGTATACAAAATCACAACTCTGTAATCTGGCGGTGATTGCTACTCAATAACAAATGATGATTCTATAGATCAAGCAACTGATCAATAAAGGTGCGTGTAT
>JAAUSQ010000422.1 GCA_012033195.1 Chloroflexaceae bacterium | reverse complement strand
TCGGGTACTCGCCAATTGAGCCAGCCAGAAAATCTACCAGCAGCATCAAGTCATCTTCAGTCATTTTCTCTGAGTAGTCACGCGGCATGGTGTCTGCAAAGCCAGTGGAAATCTCAGCCGAAGGGTCAATAATGTCAGCTAATAGCTGGTCGGCTGTGCGTGCGACACCAATGTCATGCAAATCTGGCCCGACAAAATTGCCCTGGTCATTGTATCTATGACAAGCAAGACACCCATAGGTCTGAAGAATATTCAGACCAACCTGAAAATCAACGCCGCCAATCATTGGCAGGTCTTCAGTTTCTGTCGCTATACTCCGTACATAGGCAATCAGTTCCCAGCGTTGCTCATCATCGAGGATGTCTTTGAACGCGGGCATAGCGGAGAGGAATGGCGCTTCCAGACCACCTTCACTAACGCGCCAGTAGAGATAGTCGTCGCTCAGTCGGTCTAGCAATACTTTGTTGGTTAAATCAATCGGGCGGGGGTTCATACCACGGCTAAAGACACCATCTCCTTTGCCAGTTTCACCGTGACACACCGCACAATCTTCGGCATAGAACAATTCTTCGCCGCTACTGATGATGTCTTCATCTGTGAGATCAAACGGGGAGCAATATCTTGATAGTCGGCTGGCTGACGTGCAGACCAGCGGTCCCGCTCTTCATCTGCAAGGATTGCAATCATGAGCGCATCTTCTGCAATCCCTTCTTCCTCAATCATTTCTTGTTGAGCCGCGTCTAATGTTGGCTCAAGGCCAGGAGTCGGTGTCACCACAACCGTCTCCTTGACCACAACTGTTTCCTTGACCACAACCGTCTCTTTGACTCTTGTCACAACAGGTTGTTGTGCGCCACATGCAGTCAGCATGACGAGTACTGACAGAACAATGGCAAGCCACCGAAAGAAAGGCGATTTCCGCCAGCCATCGTGAAGCATAGTAAGCTCCTTTTCATTCAACAGGCGGGCTGGGGACAATGTCTTCACAAAAGTTATGTGGTTGTTAAGAAGCTGTTTTCATGTGTTGGGAGGGACAGCAGCAAATCCACCGCCCTCAACGTAAAACAGAATCTCCGGCTGCTTGTGTTTCTGATAGACATACCCGTTTATGCCCTATGCAACCACCGTGGTTGCTTGTACAATGTGTATCCCAATTGTAACCGATGCCGGAGGCAATTTTTTTGTCATGAGAAGCAACATTACTACCTATTTATGCTAGTATTCATATCCCAGAGGCATAGATTAACAGAATTTACTACCTATACGATATAGAATAGCTGGACCTGTTTATATGTGCGTTACATAAAAAGGTACCTAGTTATACCAAATACGGGTGAACAGTTCTCCAACCTGTCCGGTCTTTGTCCGGTCTTTGCGTCTTTGCGCCTTTGCGTGAGTCGAACTCTGTACCCGACGTTGGTATCACAAGTGGGTGCCTTGTTCTTGGGGCTTCGCCCCAACCCCACGCCCCGCTTTGTTTCACGAATGTAAACAGGTACGTGAAACGACAAATTTGACACAATCGAACAGGTGTCCTATCCTGTACAGTATAGGGGAGGATTATTGCTATGTCACTAGACTTGACTGCCTTGAGCAAACAGGTACGCCAGATGAGCGCAACACTTGCATCACGCACCCAAACGACCAACGAACGTCTCACCTACCTGCGCCAGACCTACCTGCGCCAGAACGGACAGGAAGCATTCTGGGAGCACGAGATCAATCAGCAACGCGAGGCAAATCCGTGGCGACTTCTGGCACGCCCATTTACCGAAACACTCACGACCATATGCGAAGCACCGCCTGCTCCCGCGGCCTATCAAATCATCGCCACCGATGGATCGCAGATAGACGTAGACCGCCACGGCATGGCATCGTTCTTTTTAATCAACATCGGGCGTGTCTACCTGCGCTATGGTGAATCGCCAATTGCACGGCTCTCATCGCAACCAATGTTGTCCTATCGTGAAGAGGAACTCTATATTCAAGATGGCCCACGCAAAGTTGCCATTGAGGGAAACTACTTGAGCGCACTGCGTGATATTCACGAAATGACGGTCTTAACTGAAGTGTGCCAGGAGCTATGCAACGACAGTACACACATGCTGGCTCTGCTCGACGGTACGTTGATGCGCTGGGCACTGGCAGGATTTGAACGATCAATCAAGAATGATTTTCTCCAGAAATACCTTGATGGGCTAGAATATTTGCGCGAACAAGGCATCCCCGTCGCTTAATACATTAGCCGCCCGCGAGCGACAGAAGTGGTCAACACAATTGCCCTGATGGACGCATATAGCAATAACTCTGGCAATGCCAGTACACCAGCTCACCAGACAAATGCGAACCAACCCGACGACCAATCCGATGAGCACCCCGCCGACCCGCCCTGGACCCCCACGAGTATCAATGGGGTAGTAGATGGCGATATTTTCTTTGACATACTCGCTGAAGGGCAACGTGGGCCACTGTTTGCCTCAATGAGCCGCATCAATGTCGAGTCTTATGGCGATCACCTCATCCACTTCTTCTACATGCGTGTAGGCCGCGAGATGGTTCGGGTTGAAATACCCCTCTGGATCGCTGAAGATTCTGATCTGGTTGATCTGGTGCATAGCTTGGTGTACGATCAATGCATGCGTGGGCAAGGCTATCCTGTTGCACTGGCACGAGCGCATGAACAGGCTGTTGTCCGCAGTGCAGATCGGCGTGCATTCTGGCGCATGGTTGAAGGTAGCCTCGTGCGGGCCGAAGTGTCCACCACATCATCAAGCAAACAGGAAAATAAGGAATATAGCAAGATATGACTGAACGTATAGGCGAAATTATTGAAACCACCACGACATGCTTCACGGCTGGCACCTACCAGTTGCTTGAAGCACCTCCCTTTGGTTCGCTGGTGCGTGCTCAGACACGCGTAGATGGTATGGCAATTTATGGGTTGGTATACACTATCCACACTGGCAGCAAAGAACCAGGCGGCCGTGCTATTGTGCGTGGGCGAACGTATAGCGGCAAAACACTCTACGATGAGGAAATTTATCGGGAACACCCAGACCTAGCAGAAGTATTGCAAACCGAGTTTTCAGCCCTGA
>JAAUSQ010000421.1 GCA_012033195.1 Chloroflexaceae bacterium | reverse complement strand
GTACGCATCAAGTAATTCAACCACAAGCAGATCACCATCCACCTCTGGAATTGGAGTTGCTCGTCCATCAACTTGATTGCGGACAGTCAAGTTTCTTATCATTGCCATAAGATACCTCCCTTACACTTGTTGGAAAACGAGATGTAGACTCTGTCCGATCTGGACATACTGTTCTTGTAGCTCATCAACAATCTTGACAATATCGAGGTTCGGGATACCCAGAGCATGTAATGTGTACCCACAAAACGCTGATGAACGATCAATCCGGTTCAATGTCTGAAGACGCATTTCTGGGCCTTCGCCCGGGGTTTCTCCCGGACGAGTCACGTCTATATCACGAACTTGATGTGCAGGCTTGTACAGATCGACAGTAAAACCAGTTGAAGGACAAGTAGCCTTGAGCGCAAACCGTCGACCTTGTGATGAAGTATGAAATGTACCAAATATGAGTTCTGGATTTTTCATACCAAACTGATACTCAGCTAAATCTAGTAAGTCAGCAACTGTGCAAGCGTTTGTAATTTCGAAGACCGTTATAGGTTCAAACCGATCTTCAGAATGGCAGAAACATGCAGTATTCAAACCCAGTTCCGTGACAGTAGCAACTGATGGATCTTCGACATCAAAGTTGTGGAATAATCCATTGTAGTAAATCTTGCGACCACCAGGAATTGGCATCCGGTGACAGATTTTAATCGCCTCCTGCGTTTGTATAGCAGCTACCACAGCTGAGGAAGTTTTGTGTAGTCGGTTCATTGCCTGCTTGAATATTTGTGCGAACTACACCACTAAGGCACGAATAACGTTCGTTTGCAAGTACACGCAAACGTTCATTGACACCGCATTCATAGCAGGCCATTGTAGCTTCTGCCGTGTAAAATGCCACACTCCCTGAGAGTTTATGAATAGCTCCATCTATCCAGGGCTTTTTTGCTTTCCAACAACACATATTGACGAAGCGCCGTGCCTCAACATTGTCCAGACATCCGATCACTACATCCATCATTCGATAGACACCGGCACCGAGGTCCCATACTAAATCACCGTGAAAATATGAGACACGGGCTTCCGAATAAGGGTGCATCTGTGCCACGCGCCTGGCAGCAACTTCTGCTTTATATCCCTGACCAGCATCACTAGTACGAAACAGGACAGAGCGGCTCAGGTTCGATGGCTCAACAATATCAAAATCTACAATGTAAATATTTCCTACGCCAACAAGTGCGAGATTTTTAAGGACTTCGTTTCCCAGTGCCCCTGCACCTACTACAAGTACATGCGAATCTGCAAGTTGGCGTTGATCCCACCAATCGATTAATCGTTGACGAGCGAAAGGTTCGAATCGAATATCTTCTGATGTTTGTTCTGATATCATACCCTTTAAGTCCTATTCATGTGCCATTTATCTGCGTGGCACAACTTGTACTTCATTGGATTCACATCTGGGACATGGGCGCTCTATTTCCGCCGTGTATTCCTGCCAACAATGGGTGTGGAATTGTGCGCCGCATCCATTGCATTTGGTAATGGTCTCATCAGTACTGGCAAACTCCCGGCGGCAAAACTGGCATTTTACTGAATTGGTATCAGTAGTGGCAAAGTTAATAGTGCCGCTGTTTTGATCCTTGTCAGGGTTTGTACCGTATCTAAATAAGACTCTAGCTTGCGATGGCTCTGCATCTGATGTCTGGGAGGAACCTTCACGACCAAAATTTACCTGACGTCTCGGTGAGACCATCGATCGGTGTTCTGATACATAACTATTTGCCTGATCGCTCATTCTGAGTTGTGTTCGAGCAGGTGGCTCAGGCAAGCGCCGCACATATGGTTCTGCGTGCTCTGATCTGGACTGAGTAAGTTGGGAGGGTGAACGATGCGGATCATGACGTTCACGCTCACGACGTAATCTCTCCGCATCCATCCGAAGGACAGCGAAGGATACCCCCAACACAATTAAAGAGGCGATAATAACCACAATACCAAGAAGTAACGATATATCCATAGTTGCATTCCTGAGTTAAGCAACAATCATTGCTGTGAACCCGATAGTACCAACCATTGAATAGCTATGCCGTTTACGTATTATCATCGTCATCATCATCTTTATCATCTGCAGGTGGAGTTGTTGATGATGGGAGGCTGGGCGAATTAGTTGACTTGCCAAATGTAATACGTTGTGTTGGTTGACCGATAGTGGAAGAACTGCCAAAGGTAATTCTTGGGCGTTCTGAAACCTCTGCATAGGTAGCACGGATCTGCTCACGCAACTCTTCAGGGTCAGCATCAGGATACTTTTCGAGGTGTTTACGTAGTACATCTTGCATCTGGCTATTCATCTTTTGCTGTGATTCCAGCAGCATGCTATACTGCGCTTGCCGATATGCTAATTCTTGTTCATAATACTGTTGCCGTAACCGCTTCTGATGTTCCATCTCCTCTATTTCATTATTAATTCCCTGATCGTCATTTAGTTGACGACGTTTGCGTAGCTGGTCGATGACTGCTTCATCATGTTCGACAGATAATAAATTAATGCCCTCGACTGTCAAGCCAAATTGAGGCACTGCACCTATCTCGTATATTACTCGTTCGCAAAACAATTCACTAATCTGATGGTGGGCCAGGCGAGCGATTTCGCGGCGGAGCCTGCCAATAATATAGTCACGGAACTTGGCAAGCGCGTCATCTACCTCATACGCAACAAGGCGGGGATTGGTTACACGATAAAGAACCTGTGCATGAACCGTTATTTCTGTGAGCGGGTCAGATGTTGGCAACGTACTTTGAATGTCAAGTTGACGTGCCGGGCGCATATCTATAACAAGCGCCGAGAAGCTTCCGAATAATCGCTCAGAAAGGCGCAGCATATCACCGGGTGCGAGCGTGCAATAGTAACGCCACCCAATTGTCAATATGTTCCATCACAATAACTTCAAAACCTTCACGCCCAACCGGTTTGCCCATTGACAAGATACCCCTGATGGGCAACTGTTCGACAAGTTTCTGTTCGAAAGTGAAGTTTGTCATGCTGTTCACTCCCTCCCTATACGGCGCGTGCTGTTAGTTTCGTCCAAATACGATAGGACCCTTTCCAG
>JAAUSQ010000051.1 GCA_012033195.1 Chloroflexaceae bacterium | reverse complement strand
ACGATGCTCTATGCTGCCGACCTTGTCTGGAAGGCGCTGGCCCCGCTGGTGCCCGACCGTCTGCCTGCTGGTCATTTCTTGAGCGTGTGCGGTACGGTTGTCGCCGGGATGCACCCCGACACCAACGAGCTGTTTATTCTGGTAGAACCGCAGGCGGGCGGCTGGGGCGCAGGCCAGCACAAAGACGGCGAGCATGCGCTGGTCAGCATTGGCGATGGCGAAACGTTTGTCATTCCGGTGGAAGTCTGCGAAACACGCTACGGCGTATGGTGGATCAGTTTGCGCTCGATATAGCCGACGGCGGAGCAGGGCGGCAGCGCGGCGGGCGCGGCCTTGTGCGCGACTACCGCATTACTGCCGAGCAAGCTGGCTTCACGGGCACGTATGGGCGTTTCAAATATCTACCGTGGGGCATGCAGGGCGGGCAGGCTGGATCACGCAACTACTTCAGTGTGCTGTATGCCGATGGGCGCGAACCACTGACCGCTGGGAAGGGTGCCCGCATTGTGCTCAAAAAGGATGATGTAGTACGCCTGGTAACGGGCACCGGCGGCGGCTACGGCGACCCGCGTGAGCGCCCGCGTGATCTGATTGAGCACGACCTGGAGAATGGATATATCACCGCTGAACAGGCGAGGCAAGATTATGGCTACTGACCCATTTACAATAGAAATATTGCGCGAAAAGCTACTGGCCGTTGCCGACGAAATGAGCGTGGTGCTGGCCCGCACCAGTATGAGTCCAATTGTGTACGAGGTGCTCGACTTTGCCTGTGGTCTCACCGATGCCGAGGGGCAGGTCATCGCCCAGGCCAACGGGTTGACGCTGTTCACGGGCACCTTCACCCTGCAAGTGCAGTCGGTCATCAACAAGTTTGGTGTGGCGGGCATCACAACGGGCGATATCTTTATGACCAACGACCCGTATGCAGGCGGCACCCACACCGCCGACATTGCGCTGATGATGCCAATTTTTGCCGAAGATCGGCTGGTTGGCTTCTGCATCACCGTCACCCACTGGACAGAGCTTGGCGGTAAGGTGCTCGGCAGCCTGCCGCCCGATAGCACCGAGGTGTATCAGGAGGGGATCCAGTTTCCGATCATCAAGCTATATGACGAGGGCCGCCTGATTACACAGGTGGTTGAGATGATCAAGGTCAATGTGCGCCTGCCCGATATGTCACTGGGCGACCTGAACGCAGCCACGGCAGCGGTACGCATTGGTGAGCAGCGCCTGCGCGAAACGTGCGAGCGCTATGGTGTGGCGCTGGTGCTGGAAGCCTTCGAAGCGGTGTTGTCGCACGGCGAGCGGATGGTGCGCGAGGCGTTGCAGGCCATTCCCGAAGGTGTATATGAAGCCGAAGATTTTATCGATGGCGATGGCCTGTGCGAAGACCAGTTGCCAATCCGGGTGAAAATCACGGTGGCAAATGGCGAAATGACCGCCGACTTCAGCGGCTGTGCCCCCCAAGCAAGGGGGCCAATCAACTGCACCCGTCCGGCGCTGCTTTCGGCCTGCAAGACAGTCTTTCGGGCTATCACCAATCCGCAGTTCCCCACCAACGACGGCTGCTTTCGCCCGTTCCGCGTTATCATTCCCGATGCTACCGTGTTTAGCTGTGTGCGTCCTGCGCCGTGTGGCTGGTATTACGAAGCCTCGGCGTATGCAACCGAACTGGTCTGGAAGGCGCTGGCCCCCCTGCTGCCCGACAAGTTGACGGCGGGCAGTTATGTCAGCCTATGTGCTACCTATATCGGCGGCATACGCAGCGATACTGGCGGGTTCTGGGTGCATCCTGAGCCACACAATGGCGGCTGGGGCGCGGGTGTGGACAAAGATGGCGAAGATGGGCTGATTGCCACCACCGATGGCGACACCTACAACCACCCGGTTGAACTGATTGAGCAGAAGTACCCGCTGCGGGTAGATTGCTACCGCTTCAATACCGAGAGCGGCGGCGGTGCTGGTCGTTATCGGGGCGGGTTGGGGCTTGTGCACGAATACCGCCTGACGGATGACGGCGGCTTTTGCAGGCCAGCCTGGGCCGCTCGATTGAGCTACCGTGGGGCATTCACGGCGGGCAGTCTGGTTCTCCCAATTATCTAGAGATTGTCCGCAACGGCGAAGTCATCAAGCGGACGGCACGAGTGGCCTACTTCCCGCTGCAACGCGATGATGTGGTGCGGATTGTCACCGGACGCGGCGGCGGTTGGGGGCCACCTTCCGAGCGTCCCCGCGAACACGTACACGCAGATCTGGCAGATGGCTACATTACGGTGCACGAAGCACGAGAGGTCTATGGCATCGATGATACGCATAGCAACTGATATTGGTGGCACCTTCACCGATCTGGTCGCCTTCAACGAAGCGACCGGCGAACTGCTGACGGGCAAAGCGTCCAGCACTCCCGGCGACTTTGCACGCGGCGTGATGAACAGCATTGACCATGCGACTATCACGCTCCAGGCCGCCAGCGATTTTGTCCACGGCTGCACGGTGGTCATCAATGCCGTCACCCAGCGGGCCGGCGTACGCACAGCGCTTATCACTACCCAGGGCTTTCGGGATGTGCTGGCCATCGGGCGCGGCAATCGGCCCGATATGTATAACCTGCGGACGGCCAAGCCAGAGCCATTTATTCCGCGCCGCCACCGCTTCGAGGTGCGTGAGCGGGTCGATTTTCGTGGCGCTGTGCTGGTACCGCTCCAGCTTGCAGACCTTGACCCGATCATTGCACAGTGCCGCGCCGATGCTATCGAAGCGATTGCAATCTGCTTGTTGCATGCCTATGCCCACCCGCAACACGAGCAGCAATGCCGTGCGTATCTGGCCGAACGCTTGCCCAACATTCCGATCTCGATTTCGAGCGATATTACGGGCGAGTGGCGCGAGTACGAGCGTACCAGTACCGTCGTCTTGAATGCCTATGTGCAGCCCATCACCGACCGCTACCTGACTAACCTTGAAGCGGCGCTAGCCGCGACGGTATGCGCTGCGAGCCACACGTGATGCAGTCGAATGGCGGCACCACCACCTTTGCGGCGGCCCGCATCCGCCCGATCTATCTGCTAGAGTCGGGGCCGGTCAGCGGGGTAATGGGTAGCGCAATCATTGGGCAGGCGATAGGCGAGCACAATGTTATCTCGCTGGATATTGGCGGCACCACGGCGAAGTGCTCGCTGATCGAAGGGAACGAGCCGCGCATCTCCACCGATTACAAAATTGAGTGGCGGCCCGACTTTCCGGGCTATCCGGTCAAGGTGCCTGTGGTGGATATTGTCGAGATTGGCGCGGGGGGCGGCTCCATCGCGTGGTTCGATCCCGGTGGAGCGCTACGGTTGGCCCGCGCAGTGCAGGAGCCGAACCGGGGCCAGCCTGCTATAGCAAGGGCGGCACGGCGGCAACCGTCACCGATGCCAAGCTGATTACCGGGGTCATCAACCCACACAACTTTCTGGGTGGCGAGATTGCGCTGGATATTGACCTGGCGCGGCAGGCGTATCAGCCGATTGCCGAGCGGCTCGGTGTGAGCATCGAAGAGGCGGCCAATGGTATTATCCGGCTGGCAGATCATCATATGATCAACGCCCTGAAGCTGATCTCGGTGCGGCGAGGCTACGACCCGCGTGACTTTGTGCTGATTGCTTCCGGCGGCGGCGGCCCGATGCACGCGGCAGCCCTGGCGCGTGAACTGCTCTTCAAGCAGGTAGTTATTCCGCCTTATCCCGGCCACTTTTCGGCGTGGTCGATGCTGATGATCAAGCCGCGTGTTGACCTGTTGCGGACATCGGTACACAACACCCGCGCAGTGGATGCAGCAACCATTCAGGCAGTGTATGCCGAACTGCAAGCAGAGGCGCTGGCCCGCTTTGCCGATGCACCCGTCGAGCAACTGATCTGGCAGCGCTCTGCCGATATGCGCTACTATGGGCAGGAACATACTGTCAAGGTGCCGCTTCCGGCGGGTGCATCGTGCGATATTGCCGAAATCGAGCGCACCTTCCACGCGGCCCACCGTCGCGCCTATACCTTTGAACTGCCCGATGCCGCGATTGAGTTTGTTACCTTTCACCTGACGGCGTGGCGCAACACCCGCCAGCCTGCGCTACGCTCGTTGCACGGTGCCGACCAGCACGGCACCCCGACGGTACGTGGACAGCGGGCTGTCAACTTTGATGTACTGGGTACACATATGGTGCCCATCTATGAACGCGACCGACTGCCCGCCGGATTTCAGGCAGCGGGGCCACTCATCATCGAAGAGATGGCTTCGACAACGCTGGTATATCCTGACCAGTATCTGACAGTCGATAGCTTCGCCAACATGATTATTCGCTCACAGGAAGCCAGCAGCTAGCTGGCCCCGTGCTGCATTGACATATCTAACGGTTGTTGGATTGTGTAGTAAGGAGAGAGGGTCTATGGCTATGCAAAGTCGTCTGGATTTGAAAAAAGGGCTGTTTGCCCCGCTTGCGCTGCTGCTAGCGCTGGTTGTGATTCTGGCAAGCTGTGGGGGTGGTGCGCCTGCTGCCCCGGCTGATGCGCCCGCCGAAGAAGCAGCAGAAGCCCCTGCCGAGGATGCTCCGGCTGCCGAAGAAGCGCCTGCCGAAGAAGCCCCGGCTGAAGAAGCTGCCGAAGGTGAGAAGGTACTGATTATTGCGGTTGATGGGGATATCGACACCTTCGACCCGTGCTGTACGGTGGGCAGCAAGCCGACCCAGACCGTGCTGCAAAATACCTTCGATCAGTTGACGCAGTATGCGATTGTTGAGCGCACGCTGCCCGATGGTACGCCGTATCTAACGGTCGATACGGATGATATCGTGGGGATGATGGCAGAAGAATGGAGCATGGACGAAGATGGGCTTGTGACGTTCAATCTGCGCGAGGGGCTGACATGGCACAACGGCGAACCGGTGACCGCTCAGTCGGTGGTCGATGGCTACAACCGCATTTTTGAAGTAGGTGGCAATGCGTCGTTCCTGCTCACCATGGGCGGGGTGAACGATGCCAGCTATTTTGCAGTGGTAGACGACCTGACCCTGACGATGGCACCCGATGTGCCGAACAATCTGGTCAATATGAACAACGTGATGCACAATACCAGTATTCTGGCTCCGGGCAACATTGCCGAGTACGCCACCGATAGCGACCCGTTTGCAACGGAGTACTTCCGCGAGAATCTGGCGGTGGGCAATGGGCCGTTCCTGCTCGAAGAGTATGTGCCGGGTGACCGCATTGTACTGCGTGCCAACGAAGACTACTATGCTGGCCCGCCTGCCCTCGACCGGGTGATTATGAAGATTGTGCCCGATGCTCAGCAGCGCGTGTTGCTGCTCCAGAGCGGCGAAGTCGATATGATCCTGATCCCACCGGTGCAGGAGCTTGACCGCCTGCAAGAAGACGCAAACATCAATGTGATTTCGGTGCCTTCGACCCAGAACCGTATGCTGATGATGAATGTGGAGATGGAGCCGTTCAACAATCAGCAGGTGCGCCACGCTATCGCCCACGCCGTCCCCTACGATCTGCTGATTGAGCAGGTCTGGTTCGGGCGTGCTCAGCCGCTCCAAAGCCCGATTGCGAACGGCACACCTACATCAGATTTTTCGTTCTGGGATTATGATTATGACCTGGAGCGCGCCGCCGAACTGCTGGCCGAAGCGGGCTACCCGGATGGCGAGGGGCTGCCGCCAATTACCCTCTCGATCCGCATCGGGACGCAGGAAGACGAGCGGGCTGCTATCATTATTCAAGATAGCCTCTCGCAGATTGGTATGGATGTCACGATTGAGCCGGTGGCATTTGCCGCCTTCAACGAGCGGGTGCAGCGCAAAGAGATGCCCTTTTGGATTGACGAGTGGATTTCGTGGGTGAACGACCCGTTCTACCACCTGAGTTGGCTCTATCGCTCGGATAGTCCATCGGGGTATACCCGCTACAACAACCCGGAGGTGGACGAACTGATTGCAACCTATACGCTCTGGAACGGTGACGCGGCAGAGCGTGAAGAAGCAAGCCGCCGTATTCAAGAACTGGTTGTTGAAGACCTGCCCGTGATTTATCTGGCAGCGCCCAACTTCAACATGGCCACTCGTTCGAATGTATCGGGCTATGTGTACTACAACGACGAACTGACCCGCTTCTACCCGATGGACAAGAGCGAAGGAGCGGCAAGCCGCTAATCGGTTTTCGACAGAACGCATGAGACCACGGCCCCCGCTCCTGCATCACAAATAGGAGTGGGGGAATACCGTATCTTGAAGAGGAAGACCTATGCGCCTGCTACGCTATACCCTGCGCCGCCTGCTGCTGCTGATTCCGGTGTTGCTGGCTGCACTCTTTGTTACCTTCTTTCTCACGCGCATTCTGCCCGGCAACCCGCTACAACGGGTGATTAGCCCCTACACCAGCGAAGAGCGGCGGGCCGAGATGATGCGCGAGGCCTATCTGGATCGGCCCTTCTACGAGCAGTTTCTGTTCTACCTGCGCGACCTGGCAACGGGTGATATGGGCACCTCCTACACCACCTCGCAGCCTGTCGCCAAAGATCTGCTGGAGCGCTTTCCGGCTACGCTCGAAGTGGTGTTTTATGCGATGGTGCTGGCAATTGTGCTGGGAGGGCTGATTGGTATTGTCGGCGCACTCGCCAAAGATACCATTCCCGACCATGTCGGGCGGATCTTTGCGGTGCTCGGTGTATCGCTGCCGGTCTTCTGGCTCGGCATGATGCTGCTCTTTGTGTTCTTCTACGAGTGGCGAATTGCGCCCGCCCCGATGGGCCGCATTCCGGTAGCAATGAGTCCCCCGGAACGCCTTACCGGGTTCTTCACTATCGATGCGCTGCTGACGGGCGAATGGGAGATCTTTGTTGCCGCCCTGCGTGGCCTGATGCTGCCTGTCATCGCCATCGCCTTCACATCGCTGGCCCCCATCGCCCGCATGACTCGTTCGAGTATGATCGATGCGCTTGAGTCGGATTATGTGCGTACGGCGACCGTGCTGGGCCTGCCGCGCCCGCTGATTCTCTTTCAGCACGCGCTCAAAAATGCAATTGTCCCGGTGCTGACCATTACAGCGGCGGTGTTTGGCTTTTCGCTCGGTGGGCAGGTGCTGGTTGAGTATGTCTTTTCGTGGCCTGGTCTGGGGTTGTATGCCTACAATGCTATTCTCGCAAGCGACTTTCCGGCTATTCAGGGGTTTATCTTGCTGGCAACAACCGTCTATGTGTTGATTTATCTGGTGGTCGATGTGCTGAGTGCTATGATTGACCCACGCATTAATTATTAACCGATTGGCATTTATCGAAACATATCGGTGGAGAAATAGCTATGGCGTTTGGAAGTCAACAGGTTGGCACAACCGGCGGGCGGCTCCCAACGGGTGGCAACGAGCGGTTCGGCGATATCTGGTATGCGCTGCGGCGCAACCCGATCACGCTGTTCGGGCTGTTCATTGTGCTGACGGTCATCATACTGGGGGCACTAGCTCCGATTATTGCGCCCTACGGCCCCACCGAAAAGAACTTTGCCTACACATCGGTGCCGCCGGGAACAGAGGGCTTTTTGCTTGGCACCGATCAGTTCGGGCACGACATCCTCTCGCGGTTACTGTATGGGGCACGGCTTGATATGCTGATTGCAATCAGTGCGGTAGCGACATCGCTGGTGATCGGCTCGTTCTTCGGGGCTATCGCTGCCTATGTCGGTGGTGCAGTCGATGAAGTGACCATGCGTGCAATGGATGTGATGCAGGCCTTCCCGCGCTTTATCTTTGCAATGGGCGTGGCTTATGCCCTGGGGCCGGGGTTATTTACCGTCATCGTAGCAACTGCAACGCTGAATATTCCCGGCTATGCCCGCCTGATGCGCTCGGAGATCCTGGCGCTCAAAACGTCGCAGTTTGCACGGGCCGCCGTTGCCGTAGGCAACCCGGCGTGGCGGGTGCTGTTTGTGCATCTGCTGCCCAACAGCCTGGGGCCAATTCTGGTGATGTCTACGCTGCAATGTGGCTGGGCGATCCTCGAAGCGGCGGGCCTGAGCTTCATTGGTCTGGGGGTGCCGGTGCCCACCGCCGAATGGGGCGTGATGATTAATATGGGCCTGCAAGACTTTCTGGCGGGGCACTGGTGGAGCTACACGTTCCCTGGTCTGGCAATCGCCATAACGGTGCTTGGCTTCAACTTGCTTGGTGATGGATTGGAGGACATTCTTGACCCACGACGTAAATGAGCTTGTTGCGCCAATGCCGGCAGTGCAGCCTTATACCAATGGAGTGGAAGATACGACCGAAACGCTGTTGCAGATCGAAAACCTGCAAACGCACTTCTTTACCCGGCGCGGTGTCGTCAAGGTGCTGGATGGCCTGAACCTGCACCTCAAGCGCGGGCAGATTCTCGGTCTGGTCGGCGAGTCCGGGTCGGCAAGTCGGTCACAGGCTTTTCGGTGCTGCGGATGGTACGCAAACCGGGCAAAGTCGTGGGGGGCAAGATTATCTTGAATGGGCGCGACCTGATGCGGCTTTCGGATGCCGAGATGCGCGAGATACGCGGGCGTGAGGTGGCGATGATCTTTCAAGATCCGCGTGCATCACTCAACCCGCTGCTAACGGTGGGGCAGTTGCTGCGGCAGGTCTTGCGCCATCGTCGCAAGCTTCCCGCCAACCAGGTGGAAGCCGCCGCGCTCGACCTGCTGCGCATGGTGCATATCTCCGACCCGGCCCGCCGGATGCATGCCTACTCGCACCAGCTTTCAGGCGGCATGTGTCAGCGGGTGGTAATTGCGCTAGCGCTGGCCTGTCAGCCACGCCTGCTGATTGCCGACGAGCCAACGACCGGCCTGGATGTGACGATCCAGCAGCAGATTGTGCTGCTGCTCAAGGAATTGCGTAACACGATGGGAACCGCGCAGATTGTCATCACGCACGACTTGGGCATGGCTGCCGAACTGTGTGATGTGATTGCGGTGATGTATGGTGGCAGCATCGTTGAGATGGCCCCTACCGCCGAACTGTTTGCACGCCCACGCCACCCCTACACCATCGCCCTGCTCAAGTCGCGGCCTGTGTTTGGCGACCGTCGTGAACTTGCTGCGATACCGGGCAGCGTGCCCGACTTTGTGAACCCGCCGCGTGGCTGTCGCTTCCATCCGCGCTGCGCGTACGCCTACGACCGCTGCACCGCCGAGCGACCTGTGCCCTATCGTATCAAGCAGGACCACGTCGCCGCCTGTTTCCTCTCGGAACCGAAGGGGGAGCTATGACAACCTCAGCCGAACCGCTGCTCAAAGTTGAGCACCTGAAGAAGTATTTCCCGATCCGTACGGGCATGTTTGCCCACACACCGCTGCGGGCCGTCGATGGGGTGTCGCTGACGGTGGAGCGCGGCAAAACACTCGGCATCGTCGGTGAGAGCGGCAGCGGCAAGTCGACGCTGGGGCTGTGCCTGCTGCGTCTGGAAGAGCCAGATGAGGGGCGCGTTGCCTTCAAAGGGCAGGATATTGTGCCCCTGCGCGGCGAGCACCTGCGGGCGATGCGCCGCCATATGCAGATGGTGTTTCAAGACCCGCTCGACTCGCTGAACCCGCGTCTGACAGTGGGCGATGCGGTTGCCGAGCCGTTGCTGCTGCACGGCATTGCCCGCAACCGCCGCGAAGCCCGCGAACAGGTCAAAGATTTTTTTGATATTGTGGGCCTGCCCGCCGACTTTCTCGACCGTTACCCGCACCAGCTTTCCGGTGGACAGCGGCAGCGGGTGGGCATTGCGCGGGCACTTTCGATGCAGCCAGAATTGATTGTGCTGGACGAGCCGACCTCGGCGCTGGATGTCTCGGTGCAGGCGACCCTGCTCAATCTGCTGACCGACTTGCAGCGCCGCTTCGAGTTGTCGTACATCTTCATCTCGCACGATCTCGCGGTCATCAGCCAGCAAGCCGACCACGTTGCCGTGATGTATCTGGGCCAGATTGTGGAGACTGGCCCCACCGGAGAACTGTTCAGCCAGCCAAAACACCCCTATACCATGTCGCTGCTCTCGGCTATTCCGGGGTTCGGGCAGCACGAAGACCATCGGCCTGTGGTGCTGGAAGGCGAAATACCCTCGCCGCTCAACCCGCCGGGTGGCTGCCGCCTGCATACCCGCTGCCCCTTCGCTACCGATGCATGCCGGAGTCGGGAACAGGTGCTCGAACCGATCCGGCCCGGTCATCTGGTGGCCTGTCATCGGGCGATTGCCAATGAACTCCCGTCGTTCTGGTTGCAGACCAGCCATGCCAGCACGTTGCAAGCGCAGGTGCTGGAAGCCGAACACTATCTCAGTGAACGACGCGCACAGATAACCGCTCAGAGCGTTGGCTCTGTCTGACCCAGGAGAAAGGTATGTTACGGATTGGAATTGATGTTGGCGGCACCAATACCGATGCGGTGCTGCTCGAAGGGCGGCAGGTGGTGGGGTGGGTAAAAACCAGCACCACCGCCGATGTTACATCGGGAATTACCGCCGCCTTGCAGCGACTGCTAGCAACGCATCCAGTTGATATGCACGCTATACGCGGGGTGATGATTGGTACCACCCACTTTACCAATGCTGTGGTACAGCGCCGCCACCTGATGCCAACCGCTGCGGTGCGGCTTGGTCTGCCGGCTACAAAGGTACTGCCGCCTATGGTAGACTGGCCCGCCGACCTGCGCGACACCATCGGCAACCATGCGTACCTGGCCCACGGCGGCCACGAAGTGGACGGGCGCAAAATATCGGAACTGAACGAGCAGGAACTACGCGGTATCGCCGCCGACATTCGGGCCAAGGGCATTCGCTCGGTCAGCATCTCATCGGTGTTTTCGCCCGTCAATGCCGAGTTCGAGCGCAAGGCCGCCGAGATCCTTGCTGCCGAGTTGCCCGAAGCAGCACTGACTATCTCCAGCGAAATCGGGCGAATTGGCCTGCTTGAGCGCGAAAACGCCGCTATTATGAATGCTTGTCTGCAAGATCTGTGTCAAAAGACGATTGGCGCATTTCGGCAGGCGTTGCGCGAGTTGTCGATTGCTGCACCGCTCTTTCTTACCCAGAACGACGGCACGCTGATGAGTGCCGACTTTGCCGAGCAGTTCCCGGTACTTACGTTCTCATCGGGCGCAACCAACAGTATGCGCGGGGCAGCGTTTCTCTCCGGCCTGAAGGATGGCATTGTTGTGGATGTTGGCGGCACCACTACCGACGTTGGCGCACTGATCAACGGCTTCCCGCGTGAGGCATCGGTGGCGGTGGCAATTGGCGATGTGCGAACCAACTTCCGCATGCCCGATGTGTATTCGTTCGGGTTGGGTGGCGGGAGCCTCATCCAGCGCGAGCCGCTCACGGTTGGGCCGCAGTCGGTAGCCTTTGAACTGAGCACGCGGGCGCTGATCTTTGGGGGCGCGGAACTGACCACCAGTGATGTTGCGGTGGCACTGGGGCGGGCCGACTTTGGCGACCGCAGCAAGGTTGCCAATCTCGACGCCGATTTTGCCCAGGCGGTGTGGCGGCGCATCCAAGAGATGATTGCCGAAGCGGTTGACCGGATGAAGGTTAGCGCCGAGCCGTTGCCCGTGATTGTGGTGGGGGGCGGCAGCATTCTGGTTGATGACACGATGCGCGGCGCGTCGGAGGTGGTCAAGCCCGACCATTACCCGGTTGCCAACGCGGTAGGTGCCGCCATTGCCCAGATTAGCGGCGAGATTGAGCAGGTCTTCTCGCTGGTCTCGCTCACCCGTGACGAGGCGGTAGCACAGGCCAAGCAGGAAGCGCTGAACCGGGCGATTGCTGCCGGAGCCGACCCTGCCACAGTGGAGGTGGTTGATGTAGAAGATGTGCCGCTGGCCTATTTGCCGGGGAATGCTACCCGTATTCGGGCCAAGGCAGTGGGCGACCTGAAGACCAATTGACGAAAGGAAAACCCCGATGCGGTTGTTGCATCCTGAAAATATCGAAGATCTGGCGATAGGCGCAGCGGTGCTGGGCACGGGCGGCGGCGGCGATCCTTATGTGGGCAAGCTCATGGCAATTCAGTCGATCCGCGAGTATGGCCCGGTCACGCTGCTCGATCTGGATGAGATCGGTGATGATGACTTGATTGTGCCCTCCGCGATGATGGGCGCACCGACGGTGATGGTGGAGAAGCTCCCATCTGGCGAAGAGATTGTCAAGGCATTTCAGGCACTCGAAAGCTTCCTGGGGAAGCCGATCAAGGCTACGATGTCGATTGAGGCGGGCGGTCTGAACTCGACGACGCCGTTTACTGTTGCAGCTACCCTCGGCATCCCCATGGTTGATGCGGATGGGATGGGGCGAGCTTTCCCTGAATTGCAGATGGTCACGTTTACGATTTACGATATACCGGCTACCCCGATGGCGATTGCCGACGAGAAGGGCAACAGCGCCATTCTGAACACCATGAGCAATCGCTGGACAGAAACATTTGCCCGCTCGCTGACGATTGATATGGGGTCGTCGGCAATGATTGCGCTCTACCCGCTGACTGGGAAACAACTGAAAGCAGCAGGCGTGGCGGGCACTATCACTATGGCCGAGCAGATCGGGCGGGCGATCCGCGAGTCGCGGGCTGCCGACCACGACCCGATTGGTACGGTGCTACGTGTGACCAATGGCTACCGTCTGTTTGAGGGCAAGATCGTTGATGTGGCCCGCCGCACCGAAACAGGCTTTGCCCGTGGTGATGCTACGCTGGAAGGAACAGGCAGCATGGCGGGTAGCACAATGAAGATCAGCTTTCAGAATGAACACCTGATTGCGATCAAAGATGGGGCGGTATGCGCCAGTGTGCCCGACCTCATCACGATGCTCGATGCCGAGACGGGCGACCCGATTACCACCGAGGGTATGCGCTACGGCTTTCGGGTGGTAGTGGTGGGGATGCCCTGCGATCCAAAATGGCGCACGCCGAAAGGCCTTGAGATCGTCGGGCCGCGCTATTTTGGCTACGATATTGACTACGTGCCAATTGAACAGCGTTACGGCGCATTGACACGCTAGCCACGCCGCGTACTGCTGGCCCCTCTTCCAAAGGACGGGAGAGGGGCTTCATTAGATGATAGACAAGGAGCAAGCCCCGATGCACATTCGAGTGATAACCCCGATAACAACCCACGGCTACAGCCCCCTGGACGGCTTCCGCGAGTATGTCGATGCCGCGACGGTGTTGAGTCAGGTGGAACTGGATCATGGCCCTGCGTCGATTGAGTGCGAGTTTGATGAGATGCTGGCAGCGCCTGCAACGGTGGCGCGTGCCATTGCCGCCGAGCGCGAAGGGGTGGATGCCGTGGTGATTGATTGTATGGGCGACCCTGGCTTGCAGGCGGCCCGCGAAGCGGTGCAGATACCAGTGCTAGGGCCATGTGAGGCGTGTATGCACGTCGCGGCGATGATGGGGCAGGCGTTTAGCGTGCTGACGGTGCTCGACACAACCTCGCCCGGTTTTGTGAAGCGAGCGAGAGTATACGGCGTAGCAGATCGGCTTGCCAGTGTGCGTTCGGTCAACATTCCAGTGCTCAGCTTGAAAGGCGACCATAGCCCGGTACTGGCAGCGCTGACTGAGCAGGCGGTGCAGGTCGTGCGCGACGATGGGGCACATGTGATTATCTTTGGCTGCACCGGGATGAAAGGGCTAGCCGGGGCGCTTGGCGCAGAACTGGCGGCGCAGGGATATGGCGGGGTGCCCGTCATCGACCCGATGCCAACGACGCTACGGATGGCTGAGGCATTTGCAAAGGTGGGCATACAACACAGCCGCCGTACCTACCATACTCCGCCGCGCAAACGGATCGATGGGTATAGCTTTCTGGGGTTGTAGTATTCCGAAGATAATCGAACGAGACGAAGAGCCATCCTACTGCTTATTTCACAGAGAGTGAGACGAGCGACTGAGGAACGTGCCGCTCGCCGGGTCGTACCAGCGTGCCCGCAGGTACACCAGCCCCGTCTCGATGCTTTGCACCTCGCCCGTGAAGCCGAATAGCGCTGGCTGCGCTCCGCTTTGCGGGATGCCGAACGGCGTGTACGTCAGCTCGCTGCCCACCAGCGGCTGCCCCGCTTCATCGAGCACCTGCCGCACGCTGCCCAGTCCATCCCGTACGGATAGGTCGTGCTGCCGTCGCTGAGCACCTGACTGAGCGGCGCGACCGTGTCCTGGGTATAGCGCGTGCTGCGCCACCCGCCACCCCAACACAACGCCCCCCCGTCCCATCGCGGAACAGGGGGCAAGCCAACCAGCGAATAGAACACATACCTACCGCAGCACGAGCGGCAGGTACACCCGGCGGGTCTGCATAAGGGCTTCATCCTCGATGACTGGCCCCTCAACCAGATCCGCCAGCGGCGGGTCGCTCAGCACCTCGTCCTGTGCTGGCCCCTCGTCGATCAGGGCTGTTCCGGGTTCGGTCCCGTGGATATCATCATTCGCCGCCGGGCCGCTCTCGCCGCTGCCGTCGTAGTTGTTCACGCCCAACCCGACTATCTGGAAGGCCGTCTCCCCGCGTGCGTCGAGGGCGGCAGCGGTGCGCATCGCGTTCGCCATCAGCCACACGAAGTTGCTGCCATTGACCGTGTTGCGCCACACGATGTCGTCGGTGCCGTCGCCGTTCAGGTCGGCAATGCCCGCCGCCTTGTGTGCGAGGTTCGGCAGCGTCGGCAGGTTGACCCGCGTGCGGTTGGCTTCGTCCATCAGCCACAGGTAGCTCTGCCCCGTCACCTGGTTACGCCACAGCACATCGGCAGTACCGTCGCCATCGAAGTCGCCCGCGCCAACTGCGGCGAAGTCTGACGGCGGTACAGGCAGGCCGCTTTGGGTGGTAATGCTCCCATCTTCCAGCAACCAGACCGACACCGCGCCGCTCGCGGTGTTGCGCCAGAGGATATCGGCATCCGCGTCGCCGTCGAAGTCGCCTACCGCCGCCACTTCCTGGCGCGGGTCGGTGCGGGCGGGCAGCACGAGCGATGTATAGCGCAGGTCGTCCAGCAGCCAGAGGGTGTTGCTGCTGGTGGTCTGGTTGCGCCAGAGCAGGTCGAGGTTACCATCGCGGTTGAAGTCGCCCGTGCCAACAATCACCTGGTCGGGGTCGGACACCGAGACAAGCGCCTGCGCCTGAGCAATGGTGGTGCCGTCCATCGCCCAGATGACATTGGCCCCGGTGGTCAGGTTGCGCCAGAAGATATCGGCCTTGCCATCGCCGTTGAAGTCGCCCGCGCCGAAGACCTTGCGATCAAGCTGGGGGATGGGGATGAGCCGCCCGAAGGTGATGCGGGTTGGGCCGTCCATCAGCCAGATGTCGTTGGTGCCGTCTTCGATGTTGCGCCAGAGGATATCGGCGGTGCCGTCGCCGTTGAAGTCGGGGCGGCTGTTGGCGGGAATACCTGGCGTGGGGGTGGGCGTGGCGGTCGCCGTTGGTAAGGCCGTAAGCGTTGCCGTCGGTGTCGCCGTCACAGTGCTGGTCGGCGTGACGGTTGGTGGTGTGCTGGTCGGATTATCGGTTGGTGGTGTGCTGGTCGGCGTGGCGGTGGCGTGGGGGTCTGGCCATTCATACACCCCCGGTCAACGGTCGTGTTCACGATGCGCGGGTTGCCAAACAGGTCGAGCGGCAGCAGTTCAGTGGTGTCGCCGTCGCCGTCAAGGTCAGTGGTGTCTGCGGGCAGGGCGCTGCTGTCGCCGCTATCAACAGCGGGCGAGTCGGCGTGGAGCCGCACATCGTCATCGAGCGTGCCGAAAATATCATCGGCACCATTGGCATCCACAAAGCCTGGGTCGCCACTCAGGAAGCCTTGTAACAACTGCCCTTCGTTGCACGAGCCATCCCCGATCAGGGTGTTGATGTTATCATTGATAATAAAACGACTATTATTGATGCAATCACCACCACTGGTATTTTCTGCAATAATACTGTTGTATAACCACAAGATAATACCATTGTAAATCCCGCCGCCCATCGTAGCACTGTTGCCAACCAACGTTGTATTGAAGATGAAGAGGAACCCGATTTCGGCATTATAGATCCCGCCGCCTTCATTTGCCTGGTTACCACTGAAGACGGTATTACTTACATACACATCACCATCATTAAATAACCCGCCACCACGGTTTGTGGCGTGGTTGCTCAGGAAACGACTTCCGACGACAAATGAGTCATCAATGAGCGTGTCAAAATAGATGCCGCCACCATCAACGGCTGTATTCTCGATAAAGGTGCTATCTATGACTTGAAAATGATCGCTACCTGCTGCCCATAACGCAATAGCCCCGCCCTTTGGGGCTTCGTTTTGGATGAACGTGCTCGCAACAATGCGGGTGTCGTAATTGTCTGCATCTATCGACAGCGCACCACCCTGGCCCATATCATCAGTGACCCGATTACCGGAGAAGGTAGTGTTGATTATTTCAAGTGACGACCCTTCAATCGCTCCACCCCAACCTTCTACTTGGTTATTGATAAACGAACTGTCGCGGATAGTTGTTTGAACAGTGCCACTAGATAAAGCACCACCGAACCCGACTGCGGCATTCCCGTCAAAGGTGGTATCCTGAATATCAAGCGTACCACCTGTGGCATAGATGCCACCTCCATTATAGATGCCACCTCCACCTCCATATATGCCAGCACGATTGTCGATGATCAGGCTCTCTTCAATCGTCAGGGTCGCGCTGTTAGCAAAAATACCGCCGCCACCATAAGAACTATCACTGACAGCGCTGTTTGCTGCAATAGTACTCCCCCGAATAATGACGGGCCTACTAGCCACGTATATCCCTCCCGCATCAGCGGCAGTGTTGTCACTGACAGTGCTATCGGTGAGGATCATACGGCCCCTGCTATAAATCCCACCACCAAAATCATCCGCCGTATTGCCACTGATAGTACTGTCAATAATGGTCAGTGTACCCTCGTTGGAGATACCACCACCATTATACCAATGAGCCGTGTTACTGAGCACACGACTGTTGGTCAGGGTCAGTACGGCCGATGACCCAACGAAGATGCCGCCACCATTTTCACTGGTGGAGTCGCCCCACACAAAGACCGTTTTGCCATCCTGAATCGTAAGGGTATCAAGGGTCACCACCACACCGCTCGCAATCGTGAAGACCCGTACAGCGTTGTTGCCGCTGATGACAATCGCGTGCTCACCGCCAGCAATCACCAGGTTTTTGTTGAGGGTCAGAGTACTGGTTAACGTAATGGTGTAGCTATCGGCAAAGCGAATTGTGTCACCTGCACTTGCGGCGGCAATCGCCTCACGCAGCGAACAATGGCTATCACACGTGCCATCATTGGTATCGACTGCCGTCGTCACCAGTATATCCGCCGCCTGCACCGGCCCGACCGACAGCAGCAGCGCCACCGCGATCACTCCGCCGACCACCGCCAACCCGACCCAGGCGCGTGAGCCTGCCAGCAACCACCGAGCAGCACGAACCAATGAGGACATAGCAACCTCCTGAGATGGGCGGGCACACCGTGAGGCAGGCAGCGTCCCGCAGACAACAACACAGGCCGTCGCCGGGGCAGGCGGACGACAGGCGTACATGTAGTATAGCGTATGAAACGATTTGTGTACAGAAGTAGGACTATATAATGGTAGAGAAATCGTGACCGACGGTACTGGATCGTCAGCGCCGCCCGTGCGTGTGCGCGGGTAGCGCCATCACTCATCCACCAGCCGATAGCCAACACCCGGCTCGGTCAGCAGGTAGCGCGGGCGTGCCGGGTCGCTTTCCAGTTTGCGGCGCAGATGCCCCATATACACCCGGAGATAGTGGCTCTCCTCGGTATACCCTGGCCCCCACGCTTCCCGCAGCAGTTGCTGATGCGTCACCACGCGCCCGGCATAGCGCACCAGCACCGTCAGCAAGCCATATTCACGCGGCGTTAGTTGCACCTCTTGTCCATCCCGCTCGACCCGCCGCTGTGCCAGATCGACGTGTAACCCCCCCACGGTAAACGTTGGTGTTGCTGTTCCGGCGGCGGCGCGGGCTGCCAACCGCAGCGCAACCCGCATCCGTGCCATCAATTCGCCAACACCGAATGGCTTGGTCAGGTAATCATTCGCCCCGGCATCCAGCGCATCGATTTTGTCCTGTTCCTGTCCGCGTGCTGAAAGCACAATAAGCGGCGTGGTGCTCCACTCCCGCAACCGCCGCGTCACTTCCAGACCATCCATATCGGGTAGCCCCAGGTCGAGAATAATCACCGCTGGTTGCTGGGTCGCCGCCTGAATCAGTCCGTCCTGCCCATTCAGGGCGGTCAGCAAGCGATAGCCATTACTGGTCAAGGCCACTTTCAAAAAGCGGTGGATCTGGGGTTCATCTTCAATCACTAGCACGAGTGGCATGGTGTCGGTCATCGTTGTGCTCCATCCCAATTGTCTCCAACGTGTCATCCAGGCCGGGCGGCATGCTGCCCAACGGCAGCGTAAACCGGAATGCTGCCCCGCCATCCGGTCGGTTTTCGGCCCAGATCCGCCCGCCGTGCGCCTGCACTATCCCTGGCAGATGGTCAGGCCCAACCCGGCCCCGCGTCCGCTGCCGGTCGCTTGCGAGCGGAAAAACTTTTCAAACACCTGCTGCTCGGTGCCCGGTGGCAACCCTAGCCCCCGGTCGGCAACCGTGACCACCACGGCATCCAGGTGACCATCGTCCCCTGCTTCGGCGTGGGCACCCACCGCAATCGGGCTGCCGTCCGGGGTGTACTTCAGCGCATTGTCCAGCAGGTTCAATATTACCTGCTCAATCAGCACCTCATCCAGCGGCACCGGGGGCAGATCGTGCGGCAGCGTAACGGTTACCGGGCGGCCTGTCAGTGATCGTTCCAGCCGGGTGAGTGCCGCACCCACCACCTCATCCAGCGGCTGCCATGCTTTAGTAACCTGGATAGTGCCCGACTCGATGCGTGTCATTTCGAGCAAGTTCTGCACCAGCCGACTCAGGCGCTCGGCTTCTTCGGCAATCGTGCTGAGCAAATCGTGGACGGTTGGCGCGGGCAGGGTGGCGTGCTGCGCAAGCAGGCTACTGGCAGCCCCGGTAATCGAGGCGAGCGGGGTGCGTAAGTCGTGCGACACCGAACTGAGCAGCGCATTCCGCAGTTGTTCCGTCTCGACCCGCACCTGGGCCTGCTGTGCTTCCACGGCCAGGGCCGCCCGCTCCAGCGCTAGCGCCGTCTGGCTGGCGATAGTTTCAATCAGGTGCCGTTGGTCCGGGTCGAGCAAGAGCGCCCCCGGCGTAGGCACCAGGCCCAGCACGCCCCGCACCCGCTGCGTTGTCTGCACGGGCATATACAATGCCCGCGCACTGGGCAGCGTGCTGGTCCCCACGCCAGCAGGTTGCCCGTGGTCGTACACCCACTGCGCCACGCCCTGCTCACTGGCTTCAAGCTGGGTGAGCGTGTGCGGCCCATCCCACACCTGCACGCGGCCCTGGGCATCCGGCAGCAGTACGGCAACCGGGCTTCCAAACAGGTTGCTGATATGGCGGGCCGCCGCTGCCAGAATCGTCGCCTGATCGCGGGCCGCTGCATAGGCGCGGCTCAGTGCATACAGCGTTGCCGTGCGCTGTTCACGCTGGCGAGCAGCGCGTGCTTGCTCGCGAATACGCACGGTCAACGTACTGATCAGCAGCGCTATCGTGAGCATGATAACAATTGTCAGGATGTATTGCGGGTTGTCTACTTCCAGCGTATAGTAGGGCGTGGTAAAGAAGAAATTGAAGGCCAGCACACTCAATACCGACGCCAGCACCAGCGTCCGCCGCCGGAAGCGGGTTGCTAGCCCGATGACCCCGGCTAGATACAGCAGCACCACGTTGCCAAGACCAATCGCCGCTTCGATCAGCACACTGCCCGCTGTAATACAGCCGACCACCCCCACCGCAAGCAGGTACTCACGCCAGGGCCACGCCGTAGAGGGGGCTGGTGCCGCCGTGGACATCGGCGCAGGTGGCTCGGCTCCACTGATAAAAATCACATCAATATCGCCGCTCCCGCGTACAATCGCATCGGCAAACGAACGGGTGAACCACGTGCGCCAGTGCATCGGTACCGGCTTGCCCACCAGAATGCGGGTGACGTTGCGAGTACGCGCATAGAGCAGCACTTCTTCGGCAACATTGTTGCCCGTCAGGATGGCTGTCTCTGCGCCCAGTTGCTCAGCCAGATTCAGCGTCCGGGTAATCTGGGCACGATCTTGCTCCGAGAGCG
>JAAUSQ010000420.1 GCA_012033195.1 Chloroflexaceae bacterium | reverse complement strand
CCCCCACACATCGGCACTAGTACACCGTTGCGTGGTCTTCTCGACCCACTCTGTTTGACAAAGATGCCAATAGCCACCCCCTGCTGAATATCAAACACATTGTCATCGGGGTGCCATCCGGCGTGCGTTCCTTTTGCGGCTATTGCCGTGCAGGTTCAGAAGGTAGATCGTGTCAAACTCACGAAGCAAACTTTCGCGCATGCCGCGAAATGTCGGGTTATCCAGGTAGCCGTTGTTGCTGATGAACGCCAAAATCCCCTCGCCCGTCTGGTTGATACGCCACTGCCCAAAGCGTATAAATTTGACATAGTCGTCTTGGAGCCATTTCGGGTTCCGTTCTTCCAATGATTTTCCATCTACACGGTAATAATCTTGGATCAATCCACCGATAAAGGTTTGTTCTTTTTGTTCCGTCCATTTTCTTTGCTGATTTTCCAACTCGCATTCGCACTATGCCCTGAATATGGGGGACTTCCTAGCACCACCATCACGGGCTTGTCTTGCTTCACCGCTCTCGCCTGGATGCCTTCGTCAACAATGAACGACGTGAACGGCAAGGTGGCCTGACCCGCGGGCAATTCGTCTAGTGCATTCGTCAGGTAAATACGGAGCCGCTCGTCTTTTCCAAAGTCATAGCCAAGCTGCTGCAAGAGCATGCTGAGTTTGAGGTGGGCAACCGTGTAGGGTGCCATCAGCAGTTCAAAGCCAAACACCCGCGGCAGGAGTTTCTCCGGGACATACGCTGTCCAAGCATCCGCCATGCCCATCTCCTGGATTGTGGTATAGATGTGCTGTACCACCGCGTGCAAAAAACGTTGCCGTGCCGGTGGCCGGGTCGAGGATGAGCGTCTTGTCGTCGGCCAGCCCATCCGGTTTCTTGAAGCGCGTCTGAAGCAGATGATCTACCGAACGCACGATGTAGCTCACGACTGGCTCCGGGGTGTAGTAGACTCCGCGCATTTCACGGGTTTTCGGGTCATACGCTGCCAAAACGTCTCATAGAAATGGACAATTGGGTCTTCCTGTCTGGTCGCTTTGCCAAAATCGCGTAGCACCTCGGACATATCGGTCTGCTGGAGGAGGTGCGTGCAATCATCCACGAGCCATGCAATCCGCTCATCTAGGTCAAACGCGGCAATCTGCTGAAACATTTTCCGTAGGAAGGGGTTGGTGGTCGGAATAGCGTGCGCGGCATCAAGGCGGGTGAAGGTGGGTGTGTTAGACTTCGTGACGCGTGCGGCGAACAGTCCGTACACAAGCGTTTGCGCGTACATATCGGCAAACTCTTCATGTGTAATAGTAGGGAGCAACGTTTCGCGGAAGGCGGCGAGTTGCTGGTGCAGGGTGCCGTGCATCTCTTCTTCCTTGAGTATTGCCGTAATCACCTCATCCAACCACAGCGCAACCTGGGCAAGCCGCCGGGCGAGGTCCGTGGGCGTGCCAATGAGTGGGGCGGTGTGGGCAGCGAACCGTTGGAGCAGACGCAGCAATGCAGCACCAGCATCGGTAGTGTGCTGCAATGTTTTCTTCTGTTTGTCCCAGGTGGCGATGCAGATGGGTTGTTCCAGGCAGGGCGTTCCTTCGACAAACCAGTGCCATTCCAGTCCATCGGTATAGAGCAGGTTGGGCAACGCAGCGCGGTAGCGTTTGAGTTGTTTGCCGTTGGGTGTTTTGGGTGTGTCGCGTTCGCTGTCAATAATGATCGTGCCCAGGTCTATGCCGATGTCTTTGGCTTCCACATGCCCACATGGTGTCGTACCCTGCTGGATGACAAAATCTGGTGCATTGTATTTATCCACGCGCTTCGGTTCATTGTAGGCTGTGCTACCAGCAATAACAGCTTCAAACAGGGTTTTGAGCGCGGGGCGGTAGGTGTGCTCGGTGGCGTTGCCAGATGCGAGCAGGTCTTCAATGTCAGCAAGAAACGTTGTGATGGGCATAGATAGGTGTCCTTTGTGTGCCATAGGGAAAAGAACTACTGTGCAGGGAAGAACCATCAGGTCTTTCTTCCAGCAAGAATGGACCAATTCAATTGTAGCACACGTTTGGTCAGCCTTTATCCGGTCCTTTGCCCAGCCCTTTGTGCTTGCTCAGTGTCCTTTGTGTCTGTGTGATAAAAACATGCCTGGCTGTCCGTCCGGTATTCGTGTCCATTCGTGCAATTCGTGGTTCCAATTGCCCGGCTTCTTCCCTGTTCCCTATTCCCCTGTTCCCTCTTCCCTCTTCCCTCTCAATCTCCCCCATAATCCGACGCGTTTCGCGCAGAGCGAGCACCATTCGCATATAGTGCAGGGCATCGTCAAACGAGAGTGTCCGTCCCTTGCGATCCTTTAACCACTTCTGCAACGGCTGGTAGCCGCCAATCTGCATGGCCCAGGTTTCCGCCTCCACACCCTCAAAATACATCCCCGCACCGATCACCACACGCTGTTGCTGGGCGTTGTAGGTCATCATGTCTATGGGGGCATTGGTGACGTTGTGCTGCCCTATCCCATGCTGGCCGGGCTTGTTCAGCAGTGCCGCACCGCCAGCCCCACCCACACCACCACTGCCCGGCAACCGCAGCAGGTGCAAGTCAACCAGCTGTGCGCCATATGCCGCCAGCGTCTTGAAGCGCACGATGTCGCTCGTGATGGGGACGCGAGGAAAGTCTATCTTGAGAAATTCGGCATAGCGGCTGCGGTAGGTTGGGCTGTGAAAGACGGCATAGATGTAGTGAAAAATGTCTTCGGATCCAATGGTGGTTTCTAGGTTGCCCGTACCATCGGGAATGAAGGACAAGCCGAGGCGTTGCTCAATATCAGTGATGAAGGCAGCGGAGAGGTTGGGACGGCGACCATTCTCGTGCTCAAAGAGCGAGGGATGCTCATGCCCATTGGGGTAGAGGTAGAGGGGGAAGACTTGATTGCCCTCTCGACTTGTTGTCGAGATGACACAGGACTCGGCAGGTATATCGGCAACCCAGCAATGCCTATAGCCCACCATGGACTGTTGCCGAGAAGAAAGCAAACAGATATTTTCCTGGGTTGCGACGTGAGTCATCAATTCACGACGAGGGTAATCCATTGCGACATCACTGTAATAACAGAAACGCCAATCAAAAGGAC
>JAAUSQ010000419.1 GCA_012033195.1 Chloroflexaceae bacterium | reverse complement strand
GGAGCCAGCGCAATGTCCTCGGTTATTCCGGGCGAGCAGCAGAGCGCAGTATGGCTGATTGTGCGTGGCAAGGCCACCTGCGACCACGTGGGCGACCTGTTTGCTATTCTACGTGATATGCTGCTGACGGCCCGCCTGGATAACCGCGAGCGCTTCAAGCAGATTGTGCTGGAAGAGAAGGCGGGCCTTGAGTCGAGTATTGCCCCGGCAGGGCATAGTATGGTCGCCTCGTATCTGAGCAGCCTGTTTAACGAGGCAGACTGGGCCGGTGAGCAGATGGGCGGGTTGGCGCATCTCTTCTTCCTGCGGAAGCTGATCGGGGAGATTGAGAGCAACTGGCCCACCGTCCACGAGCGGCTTGAAACCATCCGTAGGCTCCTGATTACACGGCAGGCAATGGTCTGCAACGTCACCACCGAGGCCGACCACTGGCAAGCAACCGCGCCGCACCTGGATGAGTTCCTGGCGGGTATGCCCAACCACGCCACAACCCCAGCACTCTGGACGCCGACCTATGGCGAGGGCTTTGTGGGGATGACCATTCCCGCGCAGGTGAACTATGTCGGCAAAGGTGCCAACCTCTACGACATGAGCTACACCTACCATGGCTCAACGGCGGTGGTACTGCGCTACCTGAACACAAGCTGGATCTGGGAGCAGGTGCGCGTGAAGGGCGGGGCGTATGGTGGCTTTGTGCGCTTTGATCGGCTCTCCGGGGTGTTTAGCTACCTCTCGTACCGCGACCCGAACTTGCTTGGCACGCTGGATGTCTACGACGGCACCGCGCAGTTCTTACGGAAGGCCGATATTCACGAGTCGGAAGTCACCAAGAGCATTATCGGCACGATTGGCGGCATTGATGCCTATCAGTTGCCCGATGCAAAAGGCTACACTTCGCTAATACGCTACCTGCTGAAAGACGACGAAGCCACCCGTCAGCGTATCCGCGAGGAGGTGCTGGGCACCACCCCCACCGACTTCCGCGCCTTTGCCGATGTGCTCGACTGGGTACAGGAACAGGGCACCGTGGTTGTGATTGGCTCCGCCGACAGTGTGGAGAAGGCCAACACCGCACGCGGCACCTTCCTCAAGCGGGTGAAGCTGGTGTAAACGTGTGCGGCACAGGGCGAGAAGCGCACGGCGCACAGCGCAAAACTGCACCACAGCCCCGGTGGGGCTTCGTATATCAGCCCGGTCATTTATGGCCGGGCGTGCCCTGCACCCCGTGCCCCGCGCCATATTATCCCATGCTCCAGAAGGCAGTGCTGCCCTCGGCAATGGCCCGGAGTGGCCCGCCACCTAGCGAGGCAATTGTAATATGGGGGGTGTTGTCGATGACGTGCGGCAACACCAGCGCATCGCTGGCAGGCGACCACAGCCGATGACTGAGCGCGTACTGATCAAAGAAGGGTAAGAACTGCGTCACAAAAACCTCGGACGGGTAGAAGCTCGTCAGGCGGCGCGACTTGCCCGTTGCAACATTCGCCACCCACACATCCATCTTCGGCTCACCTTCGCAGGGGGCACGGTTCTGGTGGGTCGCGGCCCCGTTGCTGTTGTGCCTGCCATTGCCATTGGTTATTGCACCAGGGCGCTCGGCTTGCCGTTCGCGCAATTCGCTTTCTGCCAGCGTCAAGTAGGCAATCGAGTGACCATCGGGCGACCAGAAGAAGGCCAGCACTGCCTCGTTCGAGGGCGTCAGGAGCTGCACCGCGCCAGTGGTGGTATCAAGCAGGTGCAGTGGCCCATAAAAATGGCGGGCCGTGGTGTGGGGGCTGATAAATGCAATCTGATTACCAATCGGGCACCATGTTAGCGCGGTGCCACCTTTGAGCGGCAACGTCAGACAGGTTGTAGCACTGGCATCACCAATAATAAGCCTGGGTATCCCGGCGTTGCTCACCGTCGTGCAGGCCCAGTGCTGCCCATCCGGGGCCACCGCCGGAGCCTGAAACAATCCCGGCTGTAACAGGTTCGGGCCAGATTCGGGCGGGTCGGTGCTGGTTGGTGGCTTGTAAAAGGCAAGCTGCCCCTGGATGCGGTCGGTACCCGTATGCACCAGCAGGCGCTTGCCACCAGCGGCCCATGCCCAGTAGCACGGCTGCCGATGGTAAGCAGCCATTGCTGCTGCCCGTGTGCCTCTACCAGATGCAGTGCCAGCCCTTGCGGGTGCGATGTCAGAAAGCTGACGAAGCGACCATCGGGCGACCAGTAGGCATAAAACGGGCGATGAGTGGCACTAGTGTACAGCGGTTGCGGGGCCGCCGTAGGCGCACGTGGATCGAGCCGATACAGCCCGACCGATTCATGGTATGCGCCGCCAATCGCCACCAGCGCCCTGCCATCGGGCGACCACGTCGGGAACCGGAAGCCGTGTGCTGCTGCGCTGAGTTGCTGCTGGTATTGCCCGTCGGGAGCTATCAGGCCAACCTGACCCTGCGCGTCGATGTATGCAATACGGTTGGTTGGGGCACCTTGAGCCTGCATCAATCCGCACCAATCCTTACACTTCTTGAGGAGTTTGATATTGAGCCTTCTCAGGCAGTCTAAGGAGTTTTTAATCCCTTGTCAACGCAGGGCATGTACAATTGCAGGGGGACATTGCTTCTGGTATACTGCCTGCTAGACACATGCAGCAAAAAGAGATGCACTGGTGTACGGGCCAGCTAGACAACAGAATAGGATAACCATGCCAGATCAATCCAGCGTACGAAACTTTTCTATTATTGCCCATATTGACCACGGCAAAACAACCCTTTCTGATCGGTTACTTGAAATGACAGGCACCATCAGCGAGCGCGAACGCCGTGAACAGTTGCTCGATGCCATGGATCTGGAGCGCGAAAAGGGCATTACCATCAAAGCAAAATCTGTGCGAATGGATTATACCGCCAACGATGGCCAGCCCTATACCCTGAACCTGATCGACTGCCCCGGTCACGTTGACTTCACCTACGAGGTGAGCGACGGCATCGCCATGGGAACCGATGGGATGAGCTATTCGCTGCAATCGCGGGACCTGATCGCGGATTCCATTGAGACGGTGATGTCGGCCCAGTGGTATGACGCGAACATTTCGCTTCCCGGCTGCGACAAGAACATGCCCGG
>JAAUSQ010000418.1 GCA_012033195.1 Chloroflexaceae bacterium | reverse complement strand
ATCGCGTCAGAAAACCCTTTCATCCCAGACGGTTGTATCAAGCCATCACCGAAGATGATTTGTTAGAAGGCGTGATTCGTTCCAAAGGCATTTGCTGGCTGGCAACGCGGCATGAGTTGGCGGGCATGTGGTCGCAGGCCGGTCAGCTGATCAGCCTGGAACCGGCAGGAACCTGGTGGGCAGATGCACCAGACGACGAAATACCCGACGAGATGCGCGAGAGCATTGCGACAATGATGGATGGTGACTATGGCGACCGCCGTCAGGAACTGGTGTTTATCGGCGTTGAGCTGGATGAAACCGCGCTCCGCGCTAAGCTGGATGCCTGCTTGTTGACAGATGTGGAAATGGCACAGGCGGTTTCTGTATGGGCAAGATATGATGACCCATTTCCGAGTTGGGATGAACTGGTTGAGGACGATACGAATGCGAATTAGGTCAGCGATTGTGACTGATATCCCAGCACTGGTTGAGTTTCAGCGTGAGGGCTGGTTTGAGGACTATCGAGAGATCATTCCTGCTGGCTATGCTGAGGTTGCGATGGGGCTATATGGCACAACGGATGCGCTGCACCGCCAGATTGAAACTGACAATCTCTATCTGGTCGTTGAGGATGCGGGGGCAGTCGTTGCCTGTGCAACTGCTGAAATTCTCAATGATGATGAAGCTGAACTCTGGTGGATTCACACAACGAAAAGCTGTCGAGGGTGTGGCATCGGGCGGCAGCTTGTGGATGAGATCAAGCACCAGCTTACGGGCAAAGTGCCAACACTCTGCGTGACCACATTTCAGGATTACACACCAACATTGGCATTCTACAAGCGACTTGGGTTCAGCATTCAAAAGACGTATATCTATGAAGCTCAGGGCTTCTCGATTCCAGAAGTGCAACTGTTCAAATCTATCGCGTAGTGAACCAGTAATTGCCAGTAAATGTCCTCTTCACGGCGTTATACGACACTTTAAGTGAGCAATACAGCGGAGCTTCTGAGACTGGTACAGAAGCTCCAAAACATGCTTATGACACCCTTTCTTCCTCAAAAATACCTTCAAGCTGCTTGATTACTCGATACTTCAGCATCGACAGCGTCTGTGAAAGTTGATTCCGTTCGCGCTCCAGCTTTTTCACACGCTCCTCGTACAATTGCCGGATACGCTGATTCTCCACACGAAGAGCCAGAAGCTCAGTTCGCATCATCGAGAGATTGGTATCTTCTGGGGCTTCTGTACCGATAGCTTCATAAGCGGGTGCAAGCAGGATCATGCCACGTGCGACTTCACCTACCTTGCTGATGTAACCTAACCGAACCAGATGCTTGATCTGATAAGTCACCGCTGATGTTGAAGTGGTACCGATAGCCTCGGCAATCTCACGAATCGAAGGCACGAAGCCGTGAATGATCTGGTACTCATGAATGAAGGTCAAAATTGCCATCTGGCGTTCGGATAATTCGTGCTTGTATTGCTTAATCATACACCGTTACCTCCTATGAGATCATTGATCCAGCCATGTACTGCCTGATGTCCTGCTTCCAGATAGAAATCGTTCACATCCTTGCCCTGTGGCACCTGAATAAGTTGAGATGCCTGCGATAAGCCCGCGATTTGCTCGGCAGCCCCCTGCCCCGCCTGGTCATCATCCATCCGGATCAGGATACTGGGTGCCGTCATAAATTTAGGGAACCAGCGTGGATTGATGCGTTTATTGGACGCGCTTCCGATAGCGACCGCTGAAATGCGACCTTCTGCAGCCTGTTGCGCGATCAATGCGTCGAACTCTCCCTCGGTAATCATGATGGGCAAACCAGGCTTAATTGCATCCCCCATATAGAGACTGCCTTTGATGTTTCCACCGGCGACCTGGTGATACCGTTGCTGCCCAGCTGCTCGTCTGACCTTAATCCCCCAGATCGCGCCGCTGTAGGTCATCCAGGGAATGGTGATGCCGCATGGTACGTTTAAGCCTTCGATGGTCTTCCACTCGTGATATTCACCGGGGATATACCCGAGTCCGGCATCAACGATAGTTGCTTCGGTCAGACCGCGTTGCTTTTCCAGATACTCCCATGCACGCTTACCCTCTTGACCCCAGAGAATATTCATCGCCATATATGCCACTTTGCGAGCTGCCTGCTGCCATTCCGCACTCGGCGGCTCGGATACGGGCTGCACCTTCGGCTGTGGAGGACGACGTGCCTGATCCAGTTGCGGCAAGTCCCCTACTGATAACCGCTCACACGCCTCTTGAAACGATAGTCCGTGATACTCCTGCAACCACGAAATGGCATCGCCGCCGCGACCGCATTTGCCAAAACAGTGCCAATGATCCTCATACACTGCCAGCGAATAGCCCTTCTCTTCATTGTGAAGCGGGCACTTGTACTTACTGTGTGTGTTGTTCCGGTACTTCGGTCTGCCCAGATCGCGCTCGATCAAATCGCGGCAGTCCACTCGATCTTTGATACGTTCGACATCAATCATCATTTCACCTGAAACGGAATTACTCCGTGATAAGTAAACTGGTACACACTGGCGAAAAACCCACTCTCGACAGGTTATTTCGCGGGTTTTGACAAGAAATGCGCTGAAATCGCCAAAATAGACGAAAAATCGCACTTTCTTGAACCATTGTGATCTATAGAAAACCTGTCAGTGCAATTGACAAGTTGACAGGTTGACAGGTTATTGAAACCTGTCAAAACCACTGCCAAGTTTTATTCCTCCACCAGAACATAGGCTGTTGTTGACGGCCCACGCCCAATGTTACGCTCCACCGTCTGGACTGCCCCACTCTCAACGAGAGCATCAATTGCACCATTCACATCCTTGCGGTTCTTGATGCCTGTACCCCGATGAATATCACGTTTTGACGGCGGGCGATCTTTTGCAGCACGAGCAATGAAGTCAAGAATTTTCTGCTCATTCTTCACGTCCTGGCTGACGTTCAACTCAGACAGCAGCCGATGTGCTGATGCACGGTATTCCTCAGTCAGCATTTGCGCCCTCGCCCAATGTGCTACCGAGATACGCGGCGAGTCCTTCGCGCCATCTTCGACCCAATCCATCACCGTCAGGATGAGTGCCAGTTTTGCGGTCAGCACAGGCAAACG